>CALAHL010000909.1 GCA_937891725.1 uncultured Rhodospirillaceae bacterium
CGTCCTAAGCGCAGACGATCTACGCCAAGGCCGCCAGGGACAAAGCTCAACGAAATTTCGCTGAGGCCCGACAAAAAAACTTCAAAATATTTCCGCTCTCAAGCCGCTGAAATCAAACAGATTTCGGCGGCTTCTTTCTTGTACGGGCCGCCATTCCAGGCCTTCAGACGAAATTTCGCCGGAGCCGGGTATTCGGGCCCTTGAGCCCGTCCACCTGGACGAAGGCGAATACCATGGAGCATCTCAACGCACTGATTGACCCCGCATCACGCATCAATCGCAACATCAACATCCGCGCTGCGCGCCTGGCGCATTCTGGCGCCGCCCCCGGCCTCGATGCCGAGGACATCGCACAAGAGCTTCGAGAAGAGGTTCTGCGCCGGGCAGAACAGTTCGATCCCGATCGCGCCTGCTTCGACACCTTTGTCGATCGCATTGTCAAAAACAGGATCGCGGATCTTGCACGCCAAAGCCAGGCCGCAAAGGCCAGTCGCAAGACGCAGTCTTTTGCTACACCAATCCTTGCCCAGGACGGTCATGAGGGCCTTACACTTGCCGATACGCTGAGCGAGACCTCTCCTGCCTTTGGTGCAGACGATTTTGCCGCCGCGCACGGCGCAGGTCTGAAAACCGATGTAGCCAAGTTCCTCGCCTCCCTTTGCCCGAGTTCACGGCGCATAGCGATTGCTGTGAGCCAGGGCTCAGTAGCGGATGCTGCGCGTATTTTGGGCCTGCACCGCAGCACGATCTACGAGCGCCTCAACGTCATTCGGAAAGCCGCCATAGCAATGGGGCTGGATGGGTATTTCGAGGCAGCGCCCCGACAGTTTGCACCCCGCGTCGGTAAGTAGGGCCAAGCGAAATTCAAAAACATGCCGGGCCTTCGGGGGAATGCAAAACCCTTGGGGAAACACCTCGACCGCAAGCTCCAGGGCGGCGTCGGGCCCGGCAGTTGTCACCCCAAGACGGCCCCGGAGCATGACGAAACAGGAGCTGGATGATGTTCACATCACCTCTGAAAAAACTCCGCCAGTCCAACTGGCTCAGCGCTCTCCCGGATACGGTCGCAGTCCCCGCCATTGGCGGCAGGCTCGCCCGCAATCTGTCCATTGAGCGCGCCACTCTCGATCAGATCGCCTTTGCGCTTTTGCCCCTGGAGCAGGAACGCCGCGCGATTGGTCAGAAAATCATGGCTCTCGAAGAGATCATCACGTTGGCCCGCAAGCAGGGGGCGTTGGGCGCCGACATCGCTGTGACCGCCGCCACCCAGGAATTGGAGGCACGTCAATGAACAGCCCAACCACACCCTCATCGTTTCGCATCATCACCGCAGATGAGCGGCTCAAAGAAACCCGCGGCATCAAAGGGGTTCTCACCGGAATTTCCGGGATTGGCAAAACCAGCCAGCTTTGGACCCTCGATGCGGACCGAACGCTTTTCGTAAACCTCGAGGCCGGCGAACTCGCCGTCCAAGGCTGGCCCGGAGACGAAGTCCGTGTCCGCGATTGGGAGCGTGCGCGCGATCTGGCAGCCTGGATAGGTGGCCCCAACCCGGCGATGCGGGATGATCAGGCTTATAGCCAGAAAGACTACGAGCGGGTTTGCCGCCTGTTTGGCGACCCGAGCCTGCTGGACAAATACGATACGATCTTCGTGGACTCGATTTCGGTTGCCTCTCGCATCTGCATGCAGTGGTGCAAGGGCCAGCCGCAGGTGCAATCCGATCGCAACGGCAAACTCGATCTGCGCGGCGCCTATGGCCTGCTCGGCCAGGAAATGATCGGCTGGCTGACCCATCTCCAGCATACGCCACGCAAAAACATCTGGCTCGTCGGGCTGCTCGACAAAAAGGCTGATGACTTCGGCAAAACCTTTTTCGCGCTGCAAGTCGAAGGCTCCAAAACCGGCCTCGAACTGCCTGGGATCGTCGATGAGGTCATTACCCTCACCGAAATCCAGCCCACAGAGGGAAAGGCATATCGAGCCTTCGTCTGCACCACGATCAATCCTTACGGATATCCGGCAAAAGATCGCAGCGGGCGGCTGGGGACGATTGAGGAGCCCCATCTCGGGCGGCTGATGACGAAGATCCGCAGCGGTCAGCCCACGAGCAGCGCTCGCGCTTTGACGTTCGAGATGCCGTCCGAGGCCGACGCCATTCCCACCCAGACACCGACGCAAGGAGCATAAGCCATGGCAAGCGATATGGATTTCAATGGCGCTGACGCCCAGGATGCCGCTTTTGACCTCATCCCAGCCAACACGCTGGTCAAAGTCACCATGATCA
>CALAHL010000910.1 GCA_937891725.1 uncultured Rhodospirillaceae bacterium
TGGCGGCGACTTCTTCGATGCGGACCGGCATGAATGGGATGTTGAGACCCTGGAAGAGGCGCCCTATGATGTGGAGAAGGCGCGACGGCTGTTCGAGGAGAGCAACGCGCGGTTGGCGGCGGCCGAATAGCTCGGCTTCAAGCCGGGCTCAATCCTGACGGAAACCCGGATCGGGATTCGAGCTTGAAACGGCTTCATAACTCTGATCATCAGACCCGTCCAAATCATTGGTAAGCAAATGATTGGCCGCGGAAACTATGCGATTCGTCTGGCAGCGGACGGAACCGCCTGTTACAAAGAATGCTCGTTAATCGCATGTGACTTATATTGGAGGTTAGTATGACCGGCGCGTGGAGTCCGTCGAGCTGGCGGAACAAGCCGATCAAGCAGGTGCCGAATTATCCGGACGCCGGTCGCGTTGAGGATGTCGAGAAGGTCCTGCGCGGATACCCGACCTTGGTCTTCGCGGGCGAGGCCCAGCGCTTGCGCCGGGAGCTGGCGGATGTGGCTGCGGGTCGGGCCTTCCTGCTGCAGGGTGGTGATTGCGCCGAGAGTTTTGCGGAATTTTCGGCGGACAACATCCGGGACACCTTCCGGGTTCTGTTGCAGATGGCTGTGGTGCTGACCTTCGGGGCCAGTTGTCCGGTGGTGAAGGTGGGCCGTATGGCCGGCCAGTTCGCCAAGCCGCGCTCCTCCGATGTTGAGACGATCGACGGGGTGGAGCTGCCGAGCTATCGCGGCGATATGGTCAATGGGATGGAGTTCACGCCGGAGTCCCGGATTCCGGATCCGGAGCGGCTGCATCGGGTCTACAATCAGTCGGCGGCGACCCTGAACCTGTTGCGGGCCTTCGCGCAGGGCGGCTTCGCCAATCTGGAAGAGATCAACCGATGGACTCTGTCCTTTGTTGAAGACAGCCCGGAGGGGGAGCGGTTCGAGAAGCTGTCGCGACGGATCGACGAATGTCTGTCCTTCATGCGGGCCTGCGGAGTGACGCCGCAGTCGACGCAGCAGCTGCGTGAGACGGAGTTCTACACCAGCCACGAAGCCCTGCTGCTGAACTACGAGGAGACGCTGACCCGGAAGGACACGATCACCGATGATCGCGGCTGGTACGCCACCAGCGCCCATATGGTCTGGATCGGCGATCGCACCCGCCAGTTGGATGGCGCGCATGTCGAGTATTTCCGCGGCATTCACAATCCGATCGGCCTGAAATGCGGGCCGAGCCTGGATCCGGACGAGCTTCTCAAGCTGTTGGACGTGCTGAACCCGCTGAACGATCCAGGCCGGATGACCCTGATCGCGCGGATGGGCTCGGACAAGGTCCGGGACGGACTGCCGAAACTGGTCCGCGCGGTGCAGCGCGAGGGGCGTGAGGTGGTCTGGTCGTGCGATCCGATGCACGGCAACACGCTGACGTCTTCGACCGGCTACAAGACCCGGCCGTTCGATCGGATTCTGGACGAGGTGCGTGGTTTCTTCGAGGTGCACGAGGCCGAGGGCAGCT
>CALAHL010000911.1 GCA_937891725.1 uncultured Rhodospirillaceae bacterium
ATGAAAAAGTTCGGGTTTTGGGGCAGGGCCAGTATAATTCAGAAAATCTCAGCCAGATAGATAGCTTTGAACTGTGGTTTGCCTTTGCCTCAACCTCTTTTAGCGGAGCTGCGTGAAGCGGCTTTGACAGAGAAGTTAGCCCGATGGGCTCTGTGGCTAAAATTATGCAGCCTCACCTGACCGGCCCACTCCATGTCCGTATCGGGTTCGTCTCACGGTAGCATCACGGCACTCTGTCCTTCATGCTGTCTGTTAAAGACCGGGAGGATGACATGAACGAGTGGAAGCCGAATTTCAGTTTGGACGGACGGGTCATTCTGGTGACCGGCGGGTCTCGGGGGCTGGGCCTCGCGATGGCGCGGGCCTTGGCGGCCAGCGGGGCGACCGTGGTTTTGAACGGCCGTTCACCCGGCCCGCTCGAGCAGGAGCGCGACGTGATCCGGGCAGCAGGTTTCGCGGCTGACATTGAGGCCTTCGCTGTTGACGATGCCACCGCCGCGAAGGCGGGCATACATGCGGTGGCAAGGCGTCATGGCGGGCTCTACGGCCTCGTCAACAATGCTGGGCATCAGCGGCGTCACCCGATCGATGAGATGACCGACGAGGCCTTCGAGGATGTGGTTGCGGTGCATCTGACGGCTGCCTTCCGGCTGATGCGGGAAGCGGTGACGATCATGCGGGGCAATCCGGACGGCCCGATCGGCCGGATCGTCTCGACCAGTTCGGTCACGGCCTCGCACGGCCGCAAGAATGTGTATCCCTATGCGGCGGCGAAATCCGGTCTGGAGGCGATGGCGCGGGTTGGCGCTGCCGAGTTCGGAGCCGAGGGCATCACATGCAACGCGATAGCACCCGGCTATTTTCTGACGGAGATCAACACGCCCCTGCTGAACGACAAGGCCTTCACCGATTGGGTGACAGGGCGGACGCCTGCCGGGCGTTGGGCGGACCCGTCCGAACTCGGCGGGGCGGTGACGTTTCTGATGTCGCCGGCCGCATCGTATGTGAACGGTCAAGTTCTGGTTGTCGACGGCGGCATGACGGCGGTTCTGTAGGTCTTTCCGAGAGATCGGGAAGGGGGTTTCCAAGGGCACGTTTTACCTTATTGTGACGCTTTGGGACGGCAGAGGCCGTGATGTTTGATACGTCTGGGAGTGACCATGTGCGGGATTGTCGGGCTCTATCTGAAATCGGAGAATTTGTCTGACGATCTGGGACGACTGACCGCGCTGATGCTGCATGAGATGCGGGGGCGCGGGCCGGATTCCGCTGGTTTCGCAGTTTACGGAACCCCTGAAAAAGGCTCGAAGCTGGTTTTGCTGTCGGAGACGGATTCGGTTGATTGGACGTCGATCGGCAAACGTCTTGAGGCGGCGCAGGGCGCGTCGGTCGAAATCGCTCCGATTGCCAATCACGCGGTGCTGCGCACCGAGGGGGATGGGCAGGCGGCGCGGGATTGGCTGATTGCGAACGCACCGGAGGTCACGGTTCTTTCGGTCGGACAATCCATAGAGCTGTTCAAGGGCATCGGCGATCCGGATCTGGTTGCGGAGCGGTTCGACCTGGCGGGACGTTCGGGCACCCACGCGATCGCGCACACCCGGATGGCCACGGAATCCGCCGTGACGACCGCTGGCTCCCATCCGTTTTCGACCGGTGCCGATACCTGTCTGGTCCATAACGGCTCGCTCTCCAATCACAATGGACTGCGTCGCCGGTTGGAAAAATCGGGCGAACGGTTTCAGACAGAGAATGATTCCGAAGTTGCTGCTGGCTATCTGGCCGCTCGCATGCGGATGGGTGACACGCTGTCCGAGGCGGTTGAAGCGGCACTCAAGGATCTCGACGGATTCTATACCTTCGCGATCGGGACGGCTCAGGGTTTCGCCGTGGTGCGCGATCCGATCGCGTGCAAGCCGGCGGTGATGGCGGAGACCGACGACTGGGTGGCAATGTCTTCGGAATTTCGCGCGATCGCCAAGCTACCGGGAGTCGAGCACGCCCGGATCTGGGAGCCGAAACCGTCCGAAATCTATTCCTGGAGCCGATCGGCGTGAGTGTCAAAACCCTGAGCAATACGGCACTCGATCTGAGCACCCTATCGGTGCGCGAGGTCAACCGGATCCTGCATGCGGCCGAGGACGGCGCGTTCACCGTTTTGCACCCGAATGGCGCACATGCGCTTGCGTGCGGCCTGAACGCGCCGATCGACGTCTCGATCCAGGGACATGCAGGCTACTACTGCGCTGGTATGAACAAGGCCGCCTCGGTCACGATTGACGGAACAGCGGGAACCGGCCTCGCCGAGAACATCATGTCCGGCACCGTGCGTGTCACCGGAGACGCCAGCCAGTCGGCCGGAGCCTCGGGGCATGGCGGGCTGGTCGTGATCGAAGGCGATGCGTCGGCGCGCTGCGGGATTTCGATGAAAGGCGTCGATATCGTGGTCGGCGGATCTGTCGGTCATATGTCGGCCTTCATGGCGCAGTCGGGCATTCTTGCGGTTCTCGGCGATGCGGGTGAGGCCCTGGGAGATTCGATCTACGAGGCGCACCTATATGTCCGCGGCAAAGTCGCGGGCCTGGGCGCGGATTGCGTCGAGAAGGAGATGCGGCCGGAACACATCGCCGAATTGCGGGCGCTGCTGGACCGGGCCGGGTATCCGGACGTCGATGCGACGACATTCCGGCGTTATGGGTCGGCCCGGACCCTCTATCATTTTCACGTCGACAATGTCGGCACCTACTAAGGCCTTGCGATGACCGGCGCTCCGAAGACTCCAAGAACCGTTCCCCGCAAATCCGCGACCTTCGACGAGCATACCCTGTCGGAGATCAGGCGGGCGGCCGCGACCGGCATTTACGACATTCGAGGTGCGGGCGCGAAGCGGGCTCTCCCCCATTTCGACGACCTGCTGTTCCTGGGAGCCTCGATCTCGCGGTATCCGCTTGAGGGGTACCGGGAGACCTGCCGGACCGATGTGGTGCTGGGCGATCGGTTCGCCTCCAAGCCAATCCATCTGAAGATTCCGATCACGATCGCCGGGATGAGCTTCGGCTCGCTCTCCGCTCAGGCCAAGGAAGCGCTTGGCCGGGGGGCATCCGCAATGGGGACCTCGACGACCACCGGTGACGGCGGCATGACCGAGGAGGAGCGGGGGCATTCAAGCCAGCTGGTCTATCAGTATCTGCCGTCCCGCTACGGCATGAATCCAGACGACCTGCGCCGTGCCGATGCGATCGAGGTTGTGATCGGCCAAGGGGCCAAGCCCGGCGGCGGTGGGATGCTGCTTGGCCAGAAGATCGGCGCTCGGGTCGCGGAGATGCGCAATCTGCCGGAAGGCATTGACCAGCGGTCGGCCTGTCGGCATCCGGACTGGACAGGCCCCGACGATCTGGAGATCAAGATCCAGGAGCTTCGGGAGATCACCAACTGGGAGAAGCCGATCTACGTGAAGGTCGGCGCCTCGCGGCCCTATTACGACATCGCGCTTGCGGTCAAATCCGGTGCCGATGTGGTGGTGCTCGACGGGATGCAGGGTGGGACGGCGGCCACCCAGGACGTCTTCATCGAACATGTCGGCATTCCCATCCTCGGTGCGATCCGTCCGGCGGTGGCGGCCCTGCAGGAACTGGGCATGCATCGCAAGGTTCAGCTGGTGGTCTCGGGCGGTGTGCGGAATGGGGCCGATGTCGCCAAATGTCTGGCGCTCGGAGCGGATGCGGTCTCGATTGGCACAGCGGCCCTGGTCGCGATCGGGGACAACGATCCGCGCTGGGAAGCCGAATACAACGCCCTCGGCACCACGGCGGGCGCCTACGACGATTGGCACGAGGGCAATGACCCGGCCGGGATCACCACCCAGAATCCCGAACTGGCCTCCCGGCTCGATCCGATCGAGGCGGGTCGGCGTCTGGCCAATTACCTGGCGGTTCTGACGCTGGAATGCCAGACCATCGCGCGGGCCAACGGCAAATCGGACGTGCGCAATCTGGAGCCGGAGGATCTTGTCGCCTTGACCGTCGAGGCGGCGGCGATGGCACGGGTGCCGCTGGCGGGCACGGACTGGATACCGGGCCAGAACGGCCGTTAGGCCGTGAATAAAGACCTATGTCGAACCAACTGCGAAGAGGGGCTGCGGAATGGCGATCAATCTTGCGAGCGAGGCGAAGAAGCGCGGCATTGAGTATTTCCTGATCTCATTCGTCGATCTGTTCGGCGTGATGCGCGCCAAACTGGTTCCGGCCTCCGCCATCGCCGACATGTCGAAGGACGGTGCCGGGTTCGCCGGATTTGCCGCCTGGCTTGATTTGAATCCCGCGCATCCGGATATGTTCGCAATCCCCGATCCCGACAGCCTGATCCAATTGCCCTGGAAGCCGAGTGTCGGTTGGGTCGCCGCCGATCTTTACATGGACGGCAAGGAGTTGGAGCAGGCGCCCCGCAACACGCTCAAGCGTCTTGTCGCTACCGCCGCCAAGCAGGGCTATCGCCTGAAGCATGGGGTCGAGTGCGAGTTCTTTCTGATCACACCGGATGGCCGGTCGCTCGCCGATGCGCAGGATAGCCAGGGCAAGCCCTGCTACGACATTGAGGCGTTGATGCGCCGCTACGACGTGATCACCGAGATCTGCGACGCGATGCAAGCGCTCGGCTGGGAGCCGTATCAGAATGATCATGAGGATGCCAACGGTCAGTTCGAGATGAACTGGGGCTATGCCGATGCCTTGGTGACCGCAGACCGCCACGCGTTCTTCAAATACATGGCGAAGTCGATCGCCGAGAAGCACGGGCTGCGCGCGACCTTCATGCCGAAGCCCTTCGCCAATCTCACCGGGAACGGCTGTCATGCCCATGTCAGCCTGTGGGATACGGCGGGCAAGAAGAGTCTGTTCTCGGATCCCAAGGGCGAGCTCGGAATCTCTAAGTTGGGCTATCAGTTTCTGGGCGGTGTGATGGGCCACGCCGCCGCTTTGTGTGCGATTGCCAATCCGACCGTGAATTCTTACAAGCGTTTGAACGCGCCGGTCACCGCATCGGGCGCGACCTGGTCCCCGAATACCATCACCTATGGCGGCAACAACCGTACCCATATGGTTCGCATACCCGATGCCGGACGGTTCGAGGTGCGGTTGGCAGACGGCGCCGTCAACCCGTACCTGCTGCCGGCGGCCGTCTTGGCGGCTGGCCTCGACGGGATCGCCAAGAAGTCTGATCCCGGAAAACGGATCGATCTCGATATGTATGCGGAACGCGACAAGGTTCGTGGCGTGAAGATGCTGCCGCTGAACCTGCTTGACGCCCTGCGCGCGCTGGAGAAGGACCGGACGCTGAGGTCCGCTATCGGGGATGAGACCATGTCGGCGCTGATCAAGCTGCGCATGCAGGACTGGAACGCCTATTCCCGTGAACTGACGGACTGGGAGCGCGCGAACACCCTCGATTGCTGAGGTTTATGCCTGCCTGTTCCGATTGAAGACGGTTTTCCCGCCGATCAGAGTTTGCTCGACCTGAATGTCGCGGATCTCGGTGTGCGGGATCGTGAAGTAATCCCGGTCGAGGATGACGATATCCGCGAGCTTCCCGACTTCGAGGGAGCCCTTGAGATGCTCCTCCCGCCCGGAATGCGCCCCGAGCCAAGTATAGGCGTTCAGCGCCTCGGTTGGGGTAATGGCCTGACTGGCGTCAAGATCGCCGCCGGTATCTGACTTGCGGTTGATCATCGACCAGAGGGCCATGAACGGGTTGGCCTGACACACCATGGCATCGGAATGTCCGGGGGCCGGAATACCGGCATCGATCATCGCGCGGTGCGGCCACATCCTGGCCATCGCCTGCTGTCCGCGATTGGCGATGTAAGCGTCACCCAGATCGTACATGAACCCGGTGGCGGAGCTGTCAATCACGCCCAGATCTTTCAGGCGCTGCTCCAATGGTTCAGTGACGTAGCAACAATGCTCGACCCGCATCCTGTGGTCGGCAACCGGGTGCTGCTCCAGGCAATGCTCGATCGCATCCAGGGCGAAATCGATCCCGCGATCCCCGACCCCTTCGATCATCACCTGCAGGCCGGCCTTGTGGGCTGACAGGGCCCGAGCCTTCAGGTCCTCCAGTTCATACAGTAGGACCCCGGTGTTGGGGTCCGGCTCGCCCGGCACCTTCTTGCCGACATAGGGATCATGGTAGGCCGCTGTTCGCCCGGAGGTGGAGCAATCCGGACACCATTCGACCCCGATGATTCGCACCTGATCGTCGCCGAAACCGGAGCGGATGCCGGCGGCAATGAAGGATTCGACCAGGCCGGTCTCGCGGCCCGAGACGATGATCCCGACCCGCATGGCGAGCCGCCCGTCATCCTTCATCATCTGATAGGCCTGGATCGCCTTCGAAGGTGTCAGCGAATTGTACACCGAGGTGATGCCCAAGGCCGTCCACTCGGCGAACGCGCGCTCCAACCCGGACGCGATCGAGGCGGTGGTATCCCCGGCATGCACCCGGTCTAGAAACAGGTGGGCTGCGGTCTCCCGTACCAGACCAGTCAGCTTTCCGGTCTCCGGGTCGAGGTCGAAGCTTCCGAACGGCGGTGGTGTGGTGGTCTCGTCGATGCCGAGCTCTGCGAAGGCCCGGCTGTTCGCGAGGCCGATATGGCCATCGGTCCGGAGGATGAACAGCGGTCGTCCGTTGGTTGCCGCGTCGAGTTCCGCGAGTGTCGGATAGCCCCCGGATTTGTTCTCGTTCAGTCGGTATCCGGCGATCCAGTCGTCCGGTCCCCGGTCCTCCGCGATCGACGCAATCCTTGCCAGCAGGGCGTCTCGGCTTTGAATACGATCCGGGCTCAGCAGCTCCCAGGACGCGAGCCGTGCGGCATAGGCGTCCGGATGGCAATGGCTGTCGACGATGCCCGGAATCGCCGTTCGACCGGCAAGATCGATATGCTCGGTGCCGGGACCGATCAGCGCCTTTATCTCGGCGTCAGAACCGAGCGCGATGATCCGACCATCGCGCGCCGCGAGCGCGGACACGAATCCGCCGCCGTCGCCGGACCCGCCCGGCGCCATGGTCGCGATCTTTCCGGAGGTCAGAACGAGATCGGCGGCAATCGATGCCGGAACGGTCATGGGGCAGGCTCCTGGTCTTGCGGGAAACGAACGAGGTGACGATAGTATTCAGGTATTCATCTGAGGATCGCAAGAATGAACCTGCCGGACCCGCTGATCCAAGTCTCCGCTGATCCCTACCCATGGCCGCTCGAAGATCTCCGAGCGGAGCAGATGGCGCTGATCGTGATCGATATGCAGCGGGATTTCTGTGACCCTGGCGGCTACGTGGCGGGGTTGGGGGCCGACATTACGGCGTTGCGGGCCCCGATCGACCCGATTGCGCGGTGCCTCGCGGCGGCACGTGCCGCTGGTCTCGTCGTGATCCATACCCGGCAGGGCTACCGGCCGGACCTGTCCGATCTTCCTTTATGGCGCCGGTTGAAGTTTGACCGGTCCGGGTCCGCCGTTGGCAAGCCGGGACCGCTGGGCCGAGTTCTGATCCGGGGCGAAGCCGGGTTCGCGACCATTGAGGAGCTTGCAGTACTGCCCGGCGAGCCCGTGATCGACAAGACCGCCAACGGGGCCTTCACCGGCACCGACCTGGACGTCGTGTTGCGGGCCAAGAACGTGCGGGCGATTGCCTTCGCGGGCAACACAATCGATGTCTGCGTTCACACGTCGATGCGGGAGGCGAACGACCGGGGGTACCAGTGTCTGCTCCTGTCCGATTGCTGCGGGGCGATCGAGCCGGGACTGCACGCCTGGGCGCTTCGCTCCGTTCAGGTTGAGGCTGGCGTGTTCGGCTCGGTCGGCACCTCTCAGGATTTCGTTTCAGCGCTCAGTGCCTAAATTTACAAATGGACCCAGACATGCTTCCAGGCCCGACGTTTTCGACCATGCCGACCGCCAGCAATTGGTTTGCGATTGAATGGCTGCCCCACGGTATTCTGAGGATCTGGGAACCGCATGTCTCAAGGCTGCTGCGGGCGAACATGTTTCTGGTGCGCGGACGGGACCGCGATCTACTGGTCGATTCCGGGATGGGCGTGTGCAGTCTTCGGGGCTTTCTTCAGCCGTTTCTGGATAAGCCGCTGGTGCATGTGGTCAGCCATACGCATGTCGATCATATCGGCTCGACCCACGAATTCGGCGCCTCCGACTTCGACGGTGAGATTGTGATGCATCCGATTGAGGCACCGAAGCTTCGGCTCGGGATCACGGACATGAAACTGTCCTATGACGGCTACTCGGCCGAACGGAAGGAAGAGTTGCGCAAATCGGGATTTGACGTCTCCGGCGCTCTGATCGCCGCGCGCCCAAGCCCTGAGTTCGATCCGGACTCCTGGAGCATTCCTGGTGTGGCGCCCACGCGTCTGGTCGAGGAGGGCGATACGATCGATCTCGGAGACCGTAGCTTCGAGGTTCTCCACACACCCGGCCACAGTCCGGGTTCGATCTGCCTTTGGGATAAGGATCTGGGAGTTCTGATCGGAGGGGACGCGATCTACGACGGGCTGCTGATCGATACGCTGCCCGACAGTGATCCCGCGATCTATGCCGAGACTATGAGAAAACTAAGACAACTAAAAGTTAACGCAGTTCATGGCGGTCACAGAGAAAGCTTTGGAGCGGAAAAGTTTTTAGCCTTGATTGATCATTATTTAGGCAAATAATGCCTAAACTACGTTCTTGCAGTTGGTTTGCCTAAACAGTTAGCATCTCGCACGACGACACCGGGAGAGGGGATTTACAGTGCCGGATGGATCAAATGGAACACGGTCCGGTCACGCACTCTCGCTGCGGTCCTTGTCCAAACATTACGGCTCCTTGGCGGCGGTCGACAACGTCGATCTGGACATTCCGCATGGTTCATTTCTGACATTGCTGGGCCCGTCCGGCTCCGGAAAGACCACGATCCTGATGTCGATCGCCGGGTTCGTCGAGCCGAGCGGCGGCCAGATTCTCCTCGACGATACCGACATCACCCGTCGCCCTCCCGACAAGCGAAACTTCGGGATGGTGTTTCAGGGCTATGCGCTGTTTCCGCACATGACGGTGGCCGAGAACATCTGGTTTCCGCTGAAAGTGCGCGGGATCTCCAAATCTGCGGCCGGCGAGAAGATCCGTTCGGCGCTTGAACTTGTCCAGTTGGGACATCTTGCGGACCGGTATCCGTCTCAGTTGTCCGGCGGGCAGCAGCAGCGTGTCGCCTTGGCCCGAGCCCTGGTGTTCGAGCCGGATCTGCTGTTGCTGGATGAACCGCTGTCGGCCCTCGATAAGAAGCTGCGTGCTGATCTGCAATGGGAACTGAAATCCTTGCACCAGCGGTTGGGCACCACCTTCATTTACGTGACTCACGATCAGGAAGAAGCGCTGTCCATGTCGGACGAGATCGTGATCCTGCGCGATGGCAAGATCGAACAGCAGGGTGGTCCCGGTTTGCTCTACGAGAAGCCGGCCACACGGTTTGTCGCGGATTTTCTGGGCAAGTCGAACTTCCTGACAGGGAAGATTACCGAGGTCACGGCTGACGGTTTTGCCTATGAATCCGGCGGACACCGGCTATTCCAAGACGGCAAACCGGCGGCGTCTGTCCAGGACACGGTGCTGGTGGCCTTGCGGCCGGAGAAGATCAACCTCTCGCCGAGCCGCTCCGCCATGCCCAATGCGCTGCCGGGACGGATCTCCGCCTTCAATTATTTCGGCTCGTCCTATCATTTCCAAATTGAGACTCAGGGCCTCGGCGAGGTGATCGCCACCGTGCCGGCCTGGACCTGCGCCATCGACCCCTCGGTCGGCAACGAGGTTTGGTTGGGGTGGGAGCCAAACGCGTCGGTGACGGTGCGAGACAGCTAGAACTTGAAGCAACGCGTGCCGCGCCAGTGCCGGGACGCAAACCAAAGGAGTCTGTGATGAGTTTGATCAAAACGCTCTACGAGAAAGACATTTATCCCGAGATCGAGGACAGCGCGGATACCGATTTTGCGCGGGACTGCATCGAGATTGCCTCAGTACGGTTGGCCAAGGGTGAAATCGATCGTCGGACGTTCATGCAGGCGATCGCCTTTTTGGGAGCCGCACCCGCCGTGATGACGCTTGGCGGCAAGAGCGCGCAGGCGGCCGAGGAAGTGGTTGTCGTGAACTGGGGCGGCCCGGCCGTCGATGCCTATACACAAGCCTTTGGCATTCCGTTCGAGAAGGCGACCGGCGTGAAAGTCGTGATCGACGGAAC
>CALAHL010000912.1 GCA_937891725.1 uncultured Rhodospirillaceae bacterium
GCCGTCTGTTGTCGTGGCGGTTTGACGAGCGACTGGGGGACGGACGGCGTCCATCTGGTCTCGCTCCGACGCTCGGGCTGTTTGATCGATCACACCACCCACTCATGAAGAAAGAGAACAGAGTTATGTCAAAACAAGGTTACATCGATATTGATCAGTTGTTCGAATTACGCAGCGCACTGAGCCGGGCCAGTTTTCTGAGTATCTACGAGTCCTTGAGAAAGACCTACGACGAAAATCTGGATCGCTTGCGCATTATCCAAGGAAACGCGGCCAAGGCCGCATTCCTCTTGCATGACATGCGTGGGAATGTGGGGTTCTTCGGAATGGTTACGCTTGCAGCGACGCTTTCCACCGCCGAGGAATTGATGTCGCAGGGACGGCTGACCGCCGTTGATTTAGCTGAGATCGAACGGATCAGTGCTGTGTCCTTCAACGCGCTGGACGGTCTGGTTCAGGATCTGCACCCTGTCGACCTGTCCGCGATGGCAGCATAATTTCTAACTGCTCGAAAGGTAGGCAGGATGACCGGGAGCGCGGCTCGACCAATCGTCGTGTTCGTCGATGACGAGCCGATGGTCCTTGACGGGTTGCGCCGCTCGCTCCGTCACAAGCGAAACGTCTGGACGATGGAGTTCATCAATGGTGGTCCGAGGGCAATCGAGCGCCTTCGAGCTGGCCCGGTGGATGCCATCGTCTCTGACTTGCGAATGCCGGATGTCGATGGCGCAGCGGTCCTTCAGGAAGCGGAGCGGACTCAGCCGGAATGCCAACGCTACATTCTTTCGGGCTATGCCGAGCTTGAACAGCTGGTGCACGCGCTCGGTCCAGCTCAGCGCTATTTCATCAAACCGTCCGACAGCGCCGAGATATCCGCAGTAATCGAGCGGGGCCTTGCACTGCGGGAGCTTCTGCCGCGGAATCATCTGCGCAACCTTGTCGGCCGCCTTAATAGCCTTCCGACCCAGTCCGAGATCTATCTGGCGTTCGTGCGCGAGATCGAATCGCCGCTCTCCTCAACCAAATCAGTCAGCCAGGTGGTCGAAGCTGATCTCGGAATGACGACCCGGGTTCTGCGGCTTGCAAACTCGGCATTTTTTGGATTGTCGCGTCGGGTGACCCGAGTACAGGAGGCGGTCGACAGGCTGGGCCTTGATACAGTGTCCGCACTTCTGACCGTGGCGGAATTCTATCTGCCGAATGATTTGCCGGCGGAAATTCAGTCATCCTGTCGGTTGCTCGCGGAACGATCTCTCAGTATCGGAGCCTTTGCCCGACGGTTCGCGCTCGACCAAGGCTATCCCAATGATCAGGTATCGCACTCGGCAACAGCCGGTATGCTGGCACATATCGGCAGTTTGGTGTTG
>CALAHL010000913.1 GCA_937891725.1 uncultured Rhodospirillaceae bacterium
GGCATTTCGAGGTGACCTTGATCCCGGCCGGCGGCTTGCCTTCAAAGGCCGCCCAGAACACCTCCTCGGACTCGCCGTCGCCATACCGAGGGGCCAGATCGATCAGCGTGATTCCGCCGTCGACCGCCGCCCGCAGCGTGGCGACGCATTCCTCCCGCGTGGTCGGTCCCCAGAGATGGCCGAGGCCGCCGCCGCCGAGCGCCAACCGGGAAACGGTGCCGAGCGAGGAGAGGGTGGTGGTTTTCATAGGCCTGCCTTTGGTCCGAACGCGAAAGGGGCGCCCGAACCTGTCGGACGCCCCTGTGTTTTGCCATGGCCGCCGGGTCATGCGAAACCCGACGATTGGGAATGTTATTCGGCCGCCTGGGCGTTTGCCGGGGCCATCCGCACCAGCGCGTCGTAGTCCTCGACCAGGCCACGGGTGATCTCGCCCGGGGTGAAGCTGTAATCGCCGATCTGGCCGACCGGGGTGACCTCGGCGGCGGTGCCGGTCAGGAAACACTCGGTCGCGTCCGCCATTTCTTCGGGACGGATCTGCCGCTCGACGATCTCATGACCGCGCGCCTTGGCGAGCTCGATCACCGTGCGACGGGTGATGCCGTCCAGGAAGCAGTCCGGCGTCGGGGTATGGATCCTGCCGTCCTTCATGACGAAGAACACGTTGGCGCCGGTCGCTTCCGCCACCAGACCGCGGTAATCCAGCATGAGGGCGTCGTGGAAGCCCTCCTTCTCCGCTTTGTGCTTGGACATGGTGCAGATCATATAGAGACCGGCGGCCTTCGCATGAACCGGAGCGGTATCCGGAGCCGGGCGGCGCCATTTCGACAGGGCCAGCTTGATGCCCTTCATCTTGGCTTCCGGATCGAAATAGGAGGGCCACTCCCAGGCCGCGATCGCCAGATGAATGGTATTTTGCTGTGCGGAAACACCCATCATCTCACTGCCACGCCAAGCCACCGGACGGACGTAGCCGTCGGAGATACCCATGGACGCTATGGTCTCGCGCTTCGCGGCCTCGATCTCGGCGACCGAAAAAGGGATCTCGAAATCCAGCGTCGCGGCGGATTTGTGGAGCCTTTGCGTGTGCTCCAAAGATTTGAACACACGACCGTTATAAACGCGTTCGCCCTCGAACACGGAACTGGCATAATGCAGCCCATGACTCAGGACATGCAACTTGGCGTCACGCCATGGGATCAACGCTCCGTCGAACCAGATGGACCCCTCGCGGTCGTCGAATGGAATCAAGGACATGCCAACGTTCCCTACCTATCGCGCACCGTGTTGCGGACATCTGTCCGAGCGGCGCTGGTTAACACAAACGGTCCAAAAACCGTGCCCGAGGGTTCTTTTCTTACCCTCAATTCATCCCACGCCTAACATTCGTAGGAAATTAAGTCAACATGGTTGACGTAAAGGGAATGCCAAATCCGTTGTTTCTTCGAGAGGAGGAGCTGCGCCAAGCGATCGAG
>CALAHL010000914.1 GCA_937891725.1 uncultured Rhodospirillaceae bacterium
GGTTCGGAGCGGTCGCGGTCTAGGGGGGCAACCGTCAAACCCCAATAAACCCTCTCGCCCGGCGACAACCGCTCTCGCGCTCGCCCGGTTTCGCCCTATACTCCGCCCCTGGACGGGAGATCCCGCACCGCGCGGGAGTCGAGGAAGCGGAGCCTTTCGACGCTATGACCGAGATGCAGCATAACCCCAAGCATGTGCTCGCGGCGGGAGTCCTGGGCGCGGCGATCCTGGCGATCGGGCTCGCGATCGCGGGTGCGCTGATCGGTGGTTCGTTTGCGGAGAGCTCTGCGGATAGAGCCATCAGGACCGGTTCGAGAGGGATCACGGTTGTCGGCACCGCCGAGCGGGTGGTGACGGCGGATATGGCGATCTGGCCCGTCACGGTGAACGCCAGTGGCGTCGACCTGGGCGAGGCGCAGACCCAATTGGACCGGGAAGTAGACTCACTCCTGGTTTTCCTAGTGGGTGAGGGGATCAATCAAGACGCCATCGACCTGGGCCGACCGGAGGTGGTCGATCTGCTGACCCAATCGATCCGGCCGATCGGGGTGTCCGACGATGTCCGCTACCTGCTGGTCCAGGCCGTCACGGTACGCAGCGCCGATGTAGTCACCGTCAGCCGCGCCGCTGCGCGATTTGGCGAGTTGGCCAAGCTGGGTGTCGATGTGGCCGAAGCCAAGGGTCCGGTCTATCGATTTATGGGTCTGGCGAAACTGAAGCCTGAACTGATCACCGAGGCGGTCGAGGCGGCGCGGGCGGCGGCATCCGGTGTCGTCACCCCCGCCGACGGCACCCTCGGTGCGATCCGGCGGGCCCAGGAGGGCGCCCTGATCGTCGAGCCCCGCGATGGCCCCAGTTTCGGCCCCGCCGCGACGGCGCTCGAAAAACGCGTCCGGCTTACGACCACAGTGGAATTCGTCCTGAACGACTAGACGCTTGGCCCGTCAGCCGTCCATTTTCAGGGCGGCGAGGAAGGCGGATTGCGGGATTTCGACCTTGCCGAACTGCCGCATCTTCTTCTTGCCTTCCTTCTGCTTGTCCAGCAGCTTGCGCTTGCGCGACACGTCGCCGCCATAACATTTGGCGGTCACGTCCTTGCGCATGGCACTGACCGTCTCGCGCGCGATCACCTTGCCGCCGATGGCGGCCTGGATGGCGATCTTGAACAGCTGACGCGGGATCAGATCCTTCAGGCGCGCGCACATGGCGCGGCCACGCGGCTCGGCCTGGCCCCGGTGGACGATCATCGAGAGCGCGTCGACTGGCTCCGCATTCACCAGCACCGACAGTTTGACCAGATCGCTCTCGGCATAGCCGTCCATCTGGTAATCGAAGCTGGCATAGCCCCGGCTGATCGATTTCAGACGGTCGTAGAAATCGAACACCACCTCGTTCAGCGGCAGCCGGTAGACCACCATGGCCCGGGCGCCGGCATAGGTCAGCTCGATCTGCTCACCCCGGCGGTCGGTGCAGAGGGTCAGGATCTGGCCGAGATAGTCGTCCGGCACGAAGATCGTGGCCTTGATCCAAGGCTCCTCGATGAAGTCGATTTTCATCACCTCCGGCATGTCGGCCGGATTGTGCAGCTCGACCAGATCGCCATTGGTCTGGTGGATCTTGTAGATCACGCTGGGGGCGGTGGTGATCAGGTCCAGATTGAATTCCCGCTCCAGCCGCTCCTGAATGATCTCCAGGTGCAGCAGCCCCAGGAATCCGCAGCGGAACCCGAAGCCGAGCGCCGCCGAGGTCTCGGCCTCGAACGAAAAGCTGGCATCGTTCAGCCGCAGTTTCTCGAGACTGTCGCGCAGATCCTCGAAATCGGCCGCGTCGATCGGGAACAGCCCGCAGAACACCACCGGAATGCTGGGCTTGAAGCCGGGCAGCGCCTTGGCGGTCGGCCGCTTTTCCTCGGTCAGCGTGTCGCCCACATTGGTGTCGGCCACAGTCTTGATGGCGGCGTTGATGAAGCCGATCTCGCCCGGCCCCAGGCTCTCGACCTCGAGGCCCTTCGGGGTCAGCACGCCGACACGCTCGACCTGATGGACCGCGTTGGCGGCCATCATCCGGATCTTCTGACCTTTTTTCAGACGCCCGTCGATCACCCGCACCAGACAGGTCACGCCCAGATAGGGATCGTACCAGCTGTCGACCAGCATCGCCTTCAGCGGGGCGGAGGCGTCGCCTTCCTTGGGCGGCGGCAGGCGGGTGACGATCGCCTCCAGCAGCGCCTCCATGCCGAGCCCGGACTTGGCGGAAATCTCGACGGCGCCGGCGGCTTCCAGCCCGATGACATCCTCGATCTGCTGCTTGACCCTGTCCGGCTCGGCCGCCGGCAGGTCGATCTTGTTCAGCACCGGGATGATCTCGTGATCGACCTCGATCGCCTGATAGACGTTGGCGAGCGTCTGGGCCTCGACCCCCTGGGCCGCGTCGACCACCAGCAGCGAGCCCTCGCAGGCCGCCAGCGACCGGCTGACCTCATAGGCGAAGTCCACGTGACCGGGCGTGTCCATCAGGTTCAGCGTGTACCGCTTGCCGTCCTTGGCGTCGTAGATCAGCCGGACGGTCTGCGCCTTGATGGTGATGCCGCGCTCCCGCTCGATATCCATCGAGTCGAGCACCTGCTCCTTCATCTCACGATTGGTCAGCCCGCCGCACATCTGGATCAGCCGGTCGGCCAAGGTCGACTTGCCGTGATCGATATGGGCGATGATCGCAAAGTTGCGGATCCGCGACCGAATCTCGAGATCGGCTTCGGACACGGCGGGAGCTGTGGTGGCGGCGGGCGCTGGCATCTGGTTCATGGCGCGCAAAATAGGGTGAAACGGGGTTTTCGGCAATGCGGGAATATTACGGAGGCGACCTGTCATTTGTGAGCGTTTCAGGCCACTCCGCCGTCATCCGATCTCACTCCGCGTAAATCATCTTCTTCGTCATCCCGCCGTCCACCGTGATGTTCTGTCCGGTTAGGAAGCCGGCCCCTTCGCTCAGCAGGTAGAGCACGGCGGATGCGATGTCTTCCGGCGCGCCGACGCGGCC
>CALAHL010000915.1 GCA_937891725.1 uncultured Rhodospirillaceae bacterium
TGGGAGGATTTGCTGCTGAATGTCATGCAGCCGGCCGCCCGCCGTCTCGGTGAGGACTGGAAAGAAGATCGCCGCGACTTTACCGAGGTGACCCTTGGTCTCGGGATGCTGCAGCAGGTTCTGCGGGAATCGAACCCATTGGGAGAAAAGATACCGCGGCGGGTCGATGAGAACCGCCGGATCTTTCTCGCGGCCATTCCCGGCGAGCAGCATACGTTCGGGCTTTTGATGGTGGAGGATTTTTTCCGGCGCGCCGGTTGGGACGTTCACATTGAGGCGGCGGCGTCAGTGGACGGCCTGACAGAGGTTGTAAAGCGGGAATGGTACTCGGCCGTCGGTTTCACTATGGGAACCGAGGCGCAGGCCGAAGTGTTAAGGCCTTTAATTGCTGTCTTGCGTAAAGGATCCCGTAACCCAAGTATGGGTATATTGGTTGGAGGGCCGGCATTTGTGGAGCAGCCGGGCCTGGCTGAAAAGGTTGGGGCGGATGCCTTGGCGGTGGACGGGCTTCAAGCCCTTGTCGAAGCGGATCGGATTACCCGCCAGGCACAGAGGGCCGGGTGACGCGAGTTGAATGTCTGGACCGCTTGACTTGGTGGCGTTTGTTGGCGGTTTTAGCGGACTGGCTTGATATGCCTTGGGTGGCTTCGGGTCAGAGGTTTCTGAACGGCCGGAGCCGCAAAATTTTGGAGTAGCGAACGCATGCTGGCCTCTTCACAGGCGATGACGCGATTTCAGGCTCCCGAGGCGACGTTCTCGGGGATGTCCCCGGATATCGCCGCGAAGCTGATCGCTGCCTCGGCCGATATTGCCCTTGTTATTGATGCGGACGGCCGGGTGATCGATCTCTCATTTGGAAGCGAAGACTTCGAGAAGGAAGGCTATCTGGCGTGGCGCGGGCAGACTTGGCTTGAGACTGTGACTGAGGAAAGCAAGTCGAAAGTCTCGGAAATGATGGCGGACGCGAAAGCGGATGAAACGCCGCGTTGGCGTCAAGTCAATCACCCGACCGTAAATGGGCCTGATATTCCGATCCGGTATTCGACTGTCCGCATGGGATCAGGCGGCATGATCATCGCCCTTGGCCGGGATCTTCGCTCAATGGCTGCTCTGCAGCGCCGGTTGGTCGAGGCCCAGCAGTCGATGGAGCGCGAGTATGCGCGCCTGCGGCATGAAGAGACCCGCTATCGTCTGTTGTTCCAGATCGCCTCCGAGTCGGTGATGATTGTCGATGCCACCACCAACAAGGTGATGGAAGCGAACCCGGCGGCGGTGGAACGCCTGGGCGGCAATTCCGGCGCAATTGTCGGGCGCGACCTGCGGGACTTTTTTGAGGCGGACGCCTACCCGGCTGTTCAAGGCATGCTCGCCGGATTACGGAATACCGGCCGTGCCCTGGACGTACCGGCGCGGATGAGAAAACAACCTGAGTCGAGCAATGTATCCGCGTCTCTGTTCCGGCAAGGGTCGACGGCTTATTTTCTGGTCCGTCTCTCCGGACCCGGCGCGAACCAGAACGCCTCCCGTGACCTGTCGGAGACCGGCGCCAAACTGCTGAAGGTGGTCGAAGGGCTTCCGGACGGTTTCGTGGTCACCGGTCCGGACATGCGGGTGCTGGCGGCCAATACCGCGTTCCTCGATTTGGCGCAGATGGCGACGGAGAATCAGCTGCGCGGCGAGTCTTTGGATCGTTGGATGGGGCGGACCGGCGTCGATTTCAGCGTGATGGTCGCCAATCTTCGTGAGCACGGCGCGATTCGGCATTTCGCGACGGTCGTTCGGGGCGAATTCGGGAGCGATGAAGAGGTCGAGGTATCGGCGGTTTCGGTTCCGTCCGGAGATGAGGCCTGCTTCGGGTTTACCGTTCGAGGCATCGCCCGCCGTATGCCGATGCTGACTGCCAACGACGCGGCTTTGCCACGCTCCGTCGAGCAGCTGACACAATTGGTCGGCCGGGTCTCGCTCAAGGAACTGGTGCGTGAGACCACCGATATGATTGAGCGGTTGTGTATCGAGGCTGCGTTGGAATTGACCGGCGACAACCGGGCTTCGGCCGCGGAAATGTTGGGACTCAGCCGACAGAGCCTCTATGTCAAATTGCGGCGTTACGGCCTCGGTGATTTGGACGGCGATTCCGATTGAGAAACTGCTGAGCGGACGCGCCTTTCTGTCGCGATTTATTGACGCTCAATCTGTCAAGTTTAATTGACGCATTGGGATGGTGACGGTACCGTTCAGCCATGAACAGTGCACCTGCCACATCCGAGATTCTTCCTGCAACACCCGCTCCGGCGGCCGTTCTTGAATTGCTGAAACCGATCACATGGTTTCCGCCGATGTGGGCGTTCGCCTGCGGGCTGGTTTCGGCCGGATTCTTCTCCGGTTGGGAAGTGTTCGAGCGCTGGCCGATCGTCCTGATCGGCGTCGTTCTCGCGGGCCCCTTGGTTTGCGGCACCAGTCAGGCCGTCAACGACTGGTTCGATCGCCATGTGGACGCGATCAACGAGCCGAACCGGCCAATCCCCTCGGGACGGGTTCCGGGCCGTTGGGGATTGTACATTGCGATCATTTGGTCCGTGATCTCCCTCGCCGTCGCCACCCTTCTCGGCACCTGGGGGTTCATCGCTGCCATCGTCGGACTAGTTTTGGCATGGGCCTACAGCGCACCGCCGTTCCGGCTCAAGCGAAATGGCTGGATGGGGAACACGGCGGTCGCGGTCTGCTATGAGGGCCTGCCCTGGTTCACGGCCGCCGCCATTGTATTCGCCGATTTTCCAGGGTGGCCGATCGTGATCCTGGCCGGCCTCTACAGCGCCGGTGCCCATGGCATCATGACGCTGAATGACTTCAAGTCGATCGAAGGCGACAAAAGGATGGGGGTCGACTCCCTGCCGGTGCTGCTGGGGGCCGGGCCCGCCGCCTTCGTCGCCTGCATGTTCATGGCGGCACCGCAGGTCATCGTCGTCGCGGTCCTGGCGGATTTGGGACACCCCTGGTTCGCGTTGGCGGTGGCAGTGCTGTTGGTCATTCAGATCGGGTTGATGACCCGATTGCTGAAAGACCCCAAGAAATACGCGCCTTGGTACAATGCCACCGGAATTCTGATGTACGTCTCAGGCATGATGGTTTCGGCCTTCGCCGTTCTGCAGGATGTGGGGATGTGATGGACATCCGCGCACCCGCTCCGCTCGGTTGGTTTGGAATCGTCCGGTTGGGTTTGGTC
This sequence comes from uncultured Rhodospirillaceae bacterium, assembly GCA_937891725.1. Lineage (GTDB taxonomy): Bacteria > Pseudomonadota > Alphaproteobacteria > Thalassobaculales > Thalassobaculaceae > JANSYC01. Next base: position 3,224 of record CALAHL010000915.1, read on the forward strand.
CAGACCGCGCTCGGCGCGATCGTGGTCCTCACCACTTCGACGATGAACCGGGTGATGGTGGTGGAACTCCAGCTTGCCGCCATGCTGCCGGGGGCTTTGGTCGCATGGCATTACGGCGTGCAGATGCTGCGGCCACGTTTGGGTTATGGCTCGGATATCGGCGGCCGACGCACGCCCTGGATTATCGGCGGCATGTTCGTTCTCGGTTTGGGCGGCGTCGGCGCGGCGATGGCCACAGCACTCATGGAAACGAATGTGCTCCTGGGATCGGCGCTCGCGGTGCTGGCGTTCCTCGCCATCGGTGTTGGCGTCGGCGCATCCGGAACATCGCTCCTGGTCCTGCTGGCCAAGCGGACGGCGGATGTGCGCAGGCCTGCCGCCGCGACCATCGTCTGGATCATGATGATCGGCGGATTCGTGGTCACGGCGCTGACGGCCGGGCACTTCCTCGATCCCTATTCCTCAGCCCGGCTGGTGGCGGTGACGGCCTCGGTCGCCGTGATTGCGCTCGTGGTCACGGTGCTTGCGGTATGGCGTGTCGAGGGCCCTGCGTCCGAAGAAAGGGTCGAAGGCACCACTGCCAAGCCGTCGTTCCGCGAGGCGCTGCGCGAGGTCTGGTCGGAAGATAAGGCCCGCCGGTTCACGATCTTCGTTTTCGTATCGATGCTGGCCTACAGCGCCCAGGATCTGATCCTGGAACCGTTCGCGGGAACGGTGTTCGGGATGACTCCCGGTCAGTCCACCCAGCTCGCCGGCGTGCAGAATGGCGGGGTGATGCTGGGCATGATCCTGGTTGCGATCTGCGGCTCCGTGATCGGCGGGCGCGTGCTCGGCAATCTCGCGATGTGGACGGTCGGCGGCTGTATCGCTTCCGCACTGGCGCTGACGCTGATCGCTATTGGCGGGCTGTACGGGCCGGGTTGGCCGTTGAAGGCATCTGTCTTCGCGCTCGGCTTCTCCAACGGGGTTTTCGCGGTGGCGGCGATCGGCTCGATGATGCGCCTGGTCGGCCAAGGACGGCAGAGCCGGGAAGGGGTCCGGATGGGCCTCTGGGGCGCCGCGCAGGCCATCGCCTTTGGTCTTGGCGGATTTCTGGGAACGGTCGCGATCGACGTGACCCGGCTGGTCTGGGATTTGCCTGAAGTGGCTTACGGAATCGTCTTTTGTGGTGAGGGACTGATGTTCCTGGTTTCCGCCGTTCTGGCGGCACGGGTCGGCCATACGCCGCCCGCCGTTTCTGAATCGGGCCACGGCGGAATCGCGTCGATGCCTGCTGCGTCGTAACCCGAAGAGGGCACGGCGCCTGTGTTTGAGGGAAGGAGAATCCCATGGATGAGTTTGATGTGATCGTCGTCGGTGGCGGGCCCGCAGGTGCGACCGCCGCAACCGATCTCGCCCAGTCCGGGCGCTCCGTCCTCCTGCTCGACAAGGCGGGTCGGATCAAACCCTGCGGTGGCGCCATCCCACCCCGGCTGATCCGGGACTTCGATATTCCACTGTCCTTGTTGGTCGCGCGGGCGAGCTCGGCCAGGATGATTTCGCCGTCGGACAATCAGGTCGACATGCCGATCGAGGGTGGTTTCGTGGGTATGGTCGACCGCGAACATTTTGACGAATGGCTGCGGGAGCGCGCGGTCGCCCATGGGGCGGAGCGCCGCAATGGCAGCTTCGATCGATTTGAGCGGGATGCAGACGGTCGCGTCACCCTCTATTACCGGCCCAAGGGCGCGGCCAAGTCTGACGATCTGGTGGCTGTTCGCGCCACCTCGATCATCGGGGCGGATGGCGCGCGCTCGAAAGTCGCACGGCAGTCGGTCAAGGGTGCGGACAAGATCCCCTGCGTTTTCGCCTATCACGAGATTATCAAATCGCCGCCGGTCCAGCAGGCCGCCGATTACGACGCCACGCGGGCGGATGTCTATTATCAGGGCAAGCTGTCGCCGGACTTTTACGCCTGGGTCTTTCCCCATGGTGAACATGCGAGCATCGGTGTCGGCAGCGCCAACAAAGGGTTCTCCCTGAAAGGCGCCGTGAGCGACTTGCGGGCCGCAACAGGCCTCGACAAGGCGGAAACCGTACGGGTCGAGGGCGCGCCGATCCCGCTTAAGCCATTGAAACGCTGGGACGACGGACGCAATGTCGTGCTCGCGGGGGATTCCTCCGGAGTGGTTGCTCCCGCCTCGGGCGAGGGGATCTACTACGCCATGTTGGGCGGACGACATGCGGCCGAAGCGGTCGAGGCCTTCCTCACCACCGGACAGGCGAGC
>CALAHL010000916.1 GCA_937891725.1 uncultured Rhodospirillaceae bacterium
CTATCCGCCCAACTCTTCATAGGCCCAGCGCGGCAGGGTGAACTCGATTGGCGCGACCAGCGCCGGGGTGGGCACGTATCCGAATGCGCCTTTCGGCACCCGCGTGACGTCCACCATCAGGGTGATTCCACCGCCCGGCCACACGTAGACCGGCGCCCCCCCGACCGTGACCCGTGTCATGAGGTCCTGGACCGATCGGGTCAGCAGCACCGGGTTCTCGGTAACGCCGGCCCGCAGACTGCCGCCGGCGCCGGCCATGAAAAGCACGGTGCACAGCGCTGGCTCACAGTTCTCCGCGATCCGGTCGACCACCAGGCGCAGCGGCTCGGGCATCGGGTATTCGATGAACTTCAGTTCGTCGTCCAATTGGAAATAGGCCGACTCCTCTCCGGTGGTCGACACCATCAGGACCCGCTCTCCCGGCCAGGCAATCTTTGGGTCGACTTTCTCGATGATGCTCAACGGGTCGGTCACGTCCGTCCCGCCCCATCCAGCGCCATGTCCCGCAACCTGAAAATAACGTCCGGGAGTCGATTTGCGTCCGCGCACCCGGATACCGCCGGGACGCATGTCCAGGAATCGGCCTGCCTGATGTTCGGACAGCACGCCGGTGATGTGGTCGTCCACCACGATGACTTCGTCGGCATGTCCGAGCCATTGGCGGGCGAAAATCCCAATTGCGGCCGAGCCGCACCCGACCCGCATCCGAGCCTCGGTTTCACCGTCCACGATCGGTGGTTGGCCAGCTTGAATTACGACGGTCGAGCCATCATCGATGGTGACCTCGACTGCCTCACCGTTGCACAGCGCCAGCAGAGCGGCGCAGGTCACCGTGCCTTCTTTCTTGGAGCCGCCAGTCAGGTGCCGGACACCGCCGAGCGACAGCATTTGCGAGCCGTACTCCGCTGTAGTGACGTGGCCGATCGGCTCCCCTTCTACACGCACCAGTGCCTGTTCCGGACCCAGATGGCGATCAGTATCGATCTTCACCTTCACGCCGCAATAGCTGAAGATTGCCTCGGTCACCACAGTGACGGTGTCCACTCCCTCCCACTCACCCGCGACGATCAAAGGGGCCGGTTTGTAATCGGGATAAGTGGTGCCGGAGCCGATGCCGGTGACGAAGACCGTTCCCGGTGCGGACGTATCGATCGCAGGGCGTGCGAGCAGATCGCCCGACCAGTCCTCCGCCCCGCGAGCGAACGGCACCAGATCGCCGTCCTTGGCGCGCGTGCGTTCGGTGATCACCAGGGGGTCGAGCCGGACCAGGGCGCCATCGTGGTTCGCATAGCGGTCGCAGGCGCCGGTCTTGCCCTTGCGGATACGGCACAGAACCGGACAGGCATCGCAGCGGATGATATCGCCGCTCTCATCCATCGCGGTGCCGAGCTGTGCGCTCATTCCGCCGCCTCCGCATTTTGGGATTTGATCCAGGCCCTCAGGCGGTGTGGCAAGACTGGGACCTGCGGGCAGACCACTCCGGTCGCGTGTCGGATCGCGCCCAATATGGCGGGAGCGGTCGGGACCAGGGCCGGCTCACCAATGCCTTTGGCGCCGTAGGGCCCCAGGGGTTCGGGATCCTCGATCAAGAGACACTCGATCTGCGGCATATCCCCGAATGTCGGGATCAGGTAGTCGTGCAGATTCTCGGTCCGGCCAGGCAGATATTCCTCCATCAACGCCAGTCCCAGGCCCTGCGCGATGCCACCGTGAATCTGACCTTCGACCAGGGTCGGGTTGACCGCGCGACCGACATCATGGGCGGCGACCATCTTCTCGACTTTGACGGTCCCGAGCTCGGTGTCGACCCGCACCAGTGCGATCTGGGCTGCGAATGCGTAGGTGGCGTAGGGTATGCCTTGGCCGTTGGCGTCGAGCGGTTCGGTCGGAGGGTCGAAGGAGCCTTCGCCGGTCAGCACGTCGCCATCGTCATTGGCAATCAGGGTGGACAGCTCGATGGCGCGGCGCCGGTCACCTTCGATCACCATCACGATCCCGTCGTCGAACACCAGCTCAGCATCCTCGCCGGCATTTGTGTGGCGCAGCAGCTGTGCGCGCAAATCACGCGCGGCGAGTTCGGAGGCTTTCCCGGAAACAAAGGTCTGGCGGGAGGCTGAGGTCTTGCCGGCATCGGCTGTCCGGTCGGTATCGCCGAACACTTGAGTGATCCTATCGAGCGGAGCGCCGAGCGCGTCGGCGACGATCTGGGCCATGATCGTGTAGGTGCCCTGGCCGATATCGACGGCCCCGTTGTAGAGCGTCAGGCGTCCGTCTGCGCGAAGTCCGAGCCGCATGATGGACGGGTTGGCGAGTGCGGTGTTGCCGCAGCCGTACCACATGCACCCGATGCCGACGCCGGTGCGGACCGGCCCGGAGGCTCGGTTGGCGGTTGCGGCCTCATCCAGATACCGCGCCCAATGGGGTTTGAGCTGTTCAAGACAGGCCGCCAGCCCAACCGACGCGTCGATCACCTGACCGGTGGCTGTCCGGTCACCCGCTCGGAGCGCGTTACGTAACCGAAACTCCAGCCGGTCCAAACCCACACAATCGGCCGCCTGGTCCATCAGCATCTCGGTCGCGATTGCGGCTTGCGGGACACCGAAGCCTCGGAAGGCGCCGGAAGGCGGGCCGTTGGTGTAGACCGCCGCACTGGTCGCGGTGACATGTGGCAGCCGATAGGGACCGGGAGCGTGGACTGGAACCCGTCCCGCCACGGTCGGCCCCCAGGACGCATAGGCCCCTGTGTCGAAAACGCCGTGAAAGCTGAGCGCCTGCAGGGTCCCGGCCGCGTCGACGCCGAGTTTGGCCGTGATGTGGGACGGATGGCGCTTTGTGGTGGCGGCCATGCTTTCCGGACGATGGTAGAGCATCGCCACCGGGCGGTTCAGAACCCAGGCAGCCACCGCCAACGGCAACTGCACCGACTGGTCCAGCTTACCGCCGAATCCGCCGCCGACCGCTGATGGAATGACCCGCACCCGGGTCTGTTCCAGGCCCAGAACGTGTGCGACCTCATCCCGGTCCATATACGGAGTCTGGGTCGAAACCCGCAGCTCGACCCGATCGCCTATCTTCCGGGCCCACCCGCTTTCCGGTTCGATATAGGCATGTTCGACAAAGCCGGTGCGGAACTCGCCGGAGATCACGTGTGCCGCCGACGCCAACGCTGCATCAGCATCGCCGGACGCAACGCGTCCTCTGATCAGGACATTTCCGGGGCTGTCGTCGTGCAGACGCGGGGCATCCGCGCGCAGGCCGGCTTCAGTTCCAACTACAGCGTCATGTGGGGTCCAGGTCACCGGGAAGGACGCGATGTCGGTTTCTTCCCCTGCCGGGCGGGTTTCGAATGCGACGATCGCAACCGCCTCGCCCCTATAGCGCACGAAACTCTCGGCCAGAACCGGCTGGTCTTTGAGTGTGGGGTAGATTCCGAAACTGTTGGCGCCGGGGATATCGGACGCGGTCAGAACCGCTGCGACACCTGAGGAGGTCGCCGCCCAGGCGTCCACGTCTCCCAGCTCGAAATGTGCGAACGCGTGGGGCGACCGGATGATCCGCAGCCAGAGCGCGTCCGCCGGTCGCTGATCGTCGCCATAGAGCTCTCGTCCGTCCAGTTTGCCCACACCATCCAAGCGCGCGACCCGAGCCCCGACCGCTGCACCGCTCTCCGGCATGGCGGGATCGGGAGCGTTCGAACTGACGTCCATCACCGCTTCAACGATCTTCTGGTAGCCTGTGCAGCGGCACAGCACCCCGCCGAGCGCGTCCTGCACCTGCCGCACGCTGGGATGAAGCTCCCGGGCCAACAGATCCTGGGCCGCCATCAGCATCCCAGGCGTGCAGATTCCGCATTGAGCCGCTCCATGGCGGTGAAACGCGCGCTGGACGGCGGAGAGCCGACCGTCCTCCTCGGCCAAACCTTCCACGGTGGTGATCACGCTACCGTCGGCCTGGGCGGCCGGAACCAGACAGGCACAGACCTGACGGCCGTCCATCAACACCGTGCAGGCCCCGCAATCGCCGGCGTCGCAGCCGACCTTGGTGCCGGTCAGCCCCAGATCTTCACGCAGCACCCGCGACAGCCGCCGTCCGCCGTCACAGGACAGCGTATGGTCGGTTCCGTTGACGATGATCCGCATCAGGCAGCCTCCGCCAAATGCGCCAGACAGCGGCGGGTGAGAGTCATCGCCGCGTCGCTCCGATACGCCGCGTCGCCACGCGGATCTTCGATGGGGGAAAGACCGGCGAAGTGGCCGGCATTGAGGTGCTCCGAAGCGTCGGCAGGTCTCAAACCGACCAAAGCGGTTTCCAATGCGGTCATCCGCAGAGCCGCCGCCGAGCAAGCGCCGACCGCAATCCGTGCCTTGGCAATGGTACCGTCCTCTGCCAGATCCAATGTGCCAGCCACCATCACGATCGAGATCACGAGATACTTCCGCGCGCCCAGTTTCAGGAAGGCGCCTGGACCGGTCAGGGCGGCAGCCGGTAGATGGATAGCCACCAGGAGTTCGTCGGGCTTGGCCATGGTCTTTCGGTTGCCGATCACGAAGTCGGACAGTGGCAGTGTCCGATGTCCGGAGACGGACGCCAACTCGACCTGCGCGTCCAGTGACAGCAGGGCGGGGATACCGTCGGCGGCGGGGGAGGCATTGCAGATATTACCGCCGATCGTACCCCGGTTCTGGATCTGGACCCCGCCGATCTCGCGCGCCGCTGCCGTCAATCCGCGGCAGGCGGCGGGCAGCACGGCCTCGACGAGATCGGTCCAGGTGGTGGTGGCGCCGATTCTGATACCGTCATTAGACTTTGAGATACCCCGTAACTCCGGGATTGCCGTCACGTCCAAAATGGCCTCGTCCGGGATATGGGTAACGCGGGCCGGAAAATGGTCGGTGCCGCCGGCCAAAACGGTCCAGTGCCCCTCGCTCATAGCCGAGAGAGCGTCTTGCAAGGCTCGCGGTTGGAGATAGGCCGCCATGCGCACGGCTCCGATACCTAGGATCGCAGGCTAATTTCATACGCCTACAAACAAATATTGATCCGGCTTTGGTTGTCGGTCAAGCGCCCCGCGCGGGATGGCGACTGGATTCCGAGCCTGCCCAATGCAACTCTTTCGATATGAGATATTCTCGACACCTCAGCAGCCTTGCGTACGCGATTGTCGCCCTCGCACTCGTGTTGCCGCGCGCAGGCGCCGCTCAGGTTCCGGTCGATCTGAATCTGGTGTTGGCGCTCGACAGTTCGGCCAGTGTCGATGCGAACGAATTTGCGTTGCAGCGCGATGGTTTGGCGGCAGCGTTTCGGGATCCGAAAGTTGTCGAGGCGATCCAAGGCGGGCCGCTCAAGCGGATCGCGGTCACAGTGTTCGAGTGGTCCGGCGAAGTCCAGCAGCAGGTCGATATCGGCTGGACTCTGCTTGAGAGCACCTCCGACGTGCTGGCTCTGTCAAATCGGATCTCGGGGCTCGGACGGTCGATCCCGACCGGTGCAACGTCGATCGCGGGCGCGCTTTCCTTCGGAAATTCGTTGCTGCAGGGCTCTCCGTTTGAGGCAAATCGACAGGTGATCGATCTCTCGGGCGACGGCCGCAACAATCAGGGCATGGATGTCCGGATCGTGCGCCGTGCCGTGATTGGTCAAGGGGTCACGATCAACGCGCTGGCGATCCTGAACGAGCATCCGACGCTGAATTACTATTACGAGGATCGGGTGATCGGCGGGATCGGGGCTTTCGTGCAGATTGCCGAGGATTACGTGGATTACGCCTCCGCCATCAATCGCAAGCTGATCCGCGAGATCCGCAGCCTCACCGTCAGCGACCGTCTTGAGGGTTCTCCGGCACGGCAGGCTCTTGCCTCGGTTGCGCCTTTAAATTCCGAGATAAGGAAGCGCGAGAGTCAAACCGTTCACAAGTGACCGACATGATGACCCGAAGCCGCATCACCATCCAAACCATCAGACATTGCAGGGCAATTCTGATCCTGGCGGTTGTGACGGGCCTGGCGCTTGCACCCGCCGGCTCAAGCCGGGCGCAGAATGGCGGGCTTGTGGATGTGGCGCTGGTCTTGGCGGTGGACAGCTCCGCCAGTGTCGACTTCAACGAATTCAACCTGCAGCTCCAGGGTCTCGCGCTTGCCTTTCGAGACCCCCAGTTGGCCGAAGCCATCCTCGACGGCCCGAACGCGTCGATCGCGGTTTCCATGATCGAATGGTCTAGTTCCGATCAGCAGCGGCTGAGCATTCCCTGGACCCGGATCGGCAGCGAGGCCGAGGCGCAGGCCTTCGCGGACAGGATCGATGCGGCGCCGCGCCTGATCAATACCGGGGCAACCTCGATTTCATCCGCGATCCTGTTCGGCAGCGAACTTCTTAAAGCCGCCCCGTATGTCGCAACCCGCCAAGTGATCGACCTATCGGGAGACGGATATAACAATCAAGGCCCGGCATTGTCGGTGGCCCGCACCCATGTGATCGACCAGGGGATCACGATTAATGCGTTGGGGATCGAGAATCAGGTGTTGGGTCTCACGGACTATTTCCGGGAGGCGCTGATCGGCGGGTTCGGAGCGTTCGCGATCAAGGCGCTCGACTATCAGGACTACACCGGGCAGATCCGCCGGAAGCTCCTGCGGGAACTGGCCCCGCCGGCTGTTAGTTTCCTGCATCCCATCCCGATGCAGATGCAGCGGACCGCCGAAGCCTTCTGACGAAATCGGCGACGGCGGTCTCGGGGCTAGCTCCGCTCAGCGCACGTAGGCGGTCAGATAGGTCCGAATCGCAACTTCCATCGAGCGGGAGAAATCCAGAACGGTATCTTCAACCAGACGATACCAAACCCGTTCGCGTTGGTTCAGGGAGATGCCTTCTTCGACTGTCTGGAAGCGGGTCGACTTGGCTTCCGCCTGTCCCATCGGAACACCGCCACCATTGTAAATTTCAAGAACGGCCGCCGCACTCGTGTCATACCGCTCGGTCTGATCGGTGGTGACCAGTCCCTTGAGTCCTTCGGTGCCTTGCAACGGTGTCTCCATCAGGCTGCCGTCAGTGATGCGCAGGACGGCTTTCCCCTCGGTCCCGACGGCCTGCAGCACATCGGATGCCCATCGCTCGATCGCGGCGCTCGGGTTGATCGGAGCCCGATGCTCGACATAGGGAGGCTTGAGCGGCATCCGGTAGTCGTCGATCACCTCTATGCTCGCGACATTCAATAGGATTTTCTTCTGTCCTGCGAAGCTGAGCTGCGGGAATGTCTGGATTGGGTTCGGGGTCTCGCAAGCCGTCAAGAGCCCGGCACCCGCCAAGATAAGAAAACCACGGCGATCGGTTATCACGTCGCACTCCACCGGTTGATTGCAGCCGGTCCGGGCACCGAAGGATCAGTCGGCGGCCCGAAGTTCGGCCAGTTGATCTTCATCATAGCGATAAACGGTCTTGCAGAATTCGCAAGTGACACTGACATCCGGGTCATCCTGTTTCAGGTCCTGCAGTTCCGCATCGCTCAACGATTTCAAAACCCGTTCCACCCGGCCTGAGGAACATCGGCAGGTGGCACTGACCGCCTGGGCCGGATAGGCGCGCACCCCTTCGCCGTGAAACAGCCGATACAGCAGCCGATCCGGGGACAGGTCCTGATCCAACAGCTCGACCGCCGTCCCGCTGCTCAGCAGGGTCATCGCGGTGTGCCAGCCGTCGTCATAGTCTTCCTCGGTCGGGTTTCCGGGCAAATCCCGCTGATAGGGCAGGCGCTGGAGCATCAAGGCCCCCGCACGCCAGCCGTCTTTACCTTTTTGACAGGCCAGCAGAATCCCCGCGTCCAGTTGTTCGGAATTGCGGAAATAGGCGTGAGTGCACTCCGACAGCGTGTGTCCTTCCAACTCGACGATGCCTTGGTAGCGGTCGGTATCGTCGCCCTGATCGACTGTGAACGCGATATAACCGCCGCCCATGAGGCGGGGCACCGATCGCGCAGTGACATCCGCGGGCGTTAGGTCGGCAACGGCGTCGGCTTTGAAATTGGCATAGGCACGGATCGCTCCCCCGCTCGTGATGTCCGCCATCAGCGTCTTGATCGGACCGTCACTGGTGGTCTGAAGCGTGAAGACGCCCTCGTATTTCAACGATCCTGCCAGACAGGCGGCCAACGCCATGGTCTCACCCAGCATCGCGCCCACGGCATCGGGATAGCCATGCCGTCCGATCACGGTCTCCGCGACCGTGCCAAGCCGTATCAGTCGTCCGCGCACACCGAACGGATCAATCTGAAAGGGCAGCACAATGTCATCACGCCCCGTCGCTTCGTACAGGGTGTCCGGCGCAGCTTGAGATTGGGTCATTTAGAGTCCGATAAGCACCAGTTGAGGATCGCCATCTGCGAGTGCATGCGGTTCTCCGCCTCATCCCATACGATCGATTGAGGACCGTCGATGACTTCGGCTGAAACTTCTTCGCCGCGATGAGCGGGAAGGCAGTGCATGAACACGGCATCCGGCTTGGCTTTTGCCATCAGCGCGCTGTCGACCTGGAAGGGCGCCAGCATATTGTGTCGATTGGTCTCTTCGTCACCCATCGAAACCCAGGTGTCGGTGACCACTGCATCCGCCCCGTCCGCCGCCGCAGCCGCGTCATGGGTGATGATGATTCGTCCGCCATGCGCCTTGGCCCAGTCCATCACAGATTTGGGCGGTACCAGTTCCGGTGGGCAGGCGATGCGAAGTTCGAAATCGAACTGAATCGCGGCATGAATCCAGGAGGCCGCCATGTTGTTGCCGTCGCCGGACCAGGCGATCACCCGGTCCCTGATTGGCCCCCGATGCTCTTCGAACGCCATCACATCGGCCATGATCTGACAGGGATGGGTCGAGTCCGTGAGGCCGTTGATGACCGGAACCGAGGCGTACTCCGCCATTTCGAGCAGGGTCGAATGGCTGTAGGTCCGGATCATGATGCAGTCGACATAGCGGGACAGCACGCGCGCAGTGTCGGGCACGGATTCTCCGCGCCCGATTTGCAGATCGCCCC
>CALAHL010000917.1 GCA_937891725.1 uncultured Rhodospirillaceae bacterium
GTTGGCATAGGAGAAATAGGCGGTGACCTGGTTGATCTCTAGGATCTCGCCGTCGCTCCACCCGGCCGTTCTCATCGCGTCTACCAAGCCGGGCGTCATGCCTGCGGGATCACGGGTCAGAGCCTCCGCATAGTGCACCGCGCTGAGATCCTTGGCGTCAAATACCGCATCGGCGGTGCCCGCTTCGAACGCGTTGCGGATCGCGTTGGCCCGGTCATCGTCGCCGAGCAGCCGGCGCAGTCCCTGGAAGTGATGCTCAACGCAATACCCGCAGCCGTTCAGCACACTCACCAGAACCCCGATGGTCTCCAGGAACGCCTTTGGAACCGTATTGGCCGAATGATGCAGGACGTACTTGTACAGATGCATATGCCCTTCCATCGAGTGCGGACGGAGCGAATGGGCCATCATGATGTTGTCGACATTTCCATTAGGGCCAACAATGCGGTCGTATAGAACCTTCAACCGACCTTCGGCTTGCTCGTATGGGATGGTCTCTATCCAAGACATTGGCGAGTACTCCCTCTGTTTTCGAACACGGTAGATGACCTCCAAGGCAAGGTCACTACAGCGTATTCCTAAGGTCATTCTGTTGCACTATCGGCAGAGATTTCTGAGCGGGATCGTGGCCTGGGAGCAGACTCATGGTGCAGCTGCAGCCCTGTCAGGGCGAATGTCCCATTGATTGATATTTGGCTGTCGTCTGGTTGGCGGCTGGCGGAGCTTTGCCAAGAGAGCCGGTTTGGGTAAAATCATTTTGGAATACCAAGCCGCTTGCAGCTTCGCAAACATGCACGAAAAAAGGTGTTCGGATTATCGCGAACTTGGACCTTCATGCTGCGCTCGGTCTTTTGATGCCAGAGACTGCGCCACAGCTGCTTAAAGATTTCGCGACAGTATGGCTTGGCAAACGCGGCTCAAGATCCATGCCCACATTCCAGGATCTCGACCCCTTAGATATGCCTTGGGCTCTCAATAGCATTTTCGTCTTACGGCGCAGGGATGATGGCCTGTTTGCCTACCAAGTCGTGGGCGAGGGTATGGCGACGCGCTTGGGCGGAAGACTCAAGGGCAAGACAGCTTTCGATGTGTTCGAGGATAGTTATGCCGAATGGACCGAGGCACGATGGCAGAAGGCGGCTACCGAACGCTCTGCTTGCTTCGTCCATACACAACACCTAACGGCAGCGGGTGTTCCCCTTAATGCGGAGCGGTTGATGTTCCCGCTACAAGGAGAAAGCGACCGGGTCGACTCGTTGATAGGTGTCACTGAGTTTAGTGGGCGGGTGAGCCAGTTGCGTCTGGGGGACGGGCAGGTGGATTTTCTTGAAATTATCTGGACCCCGGTGGACCAACTTTGAATGCTGTGCCTTCTCAAACTGTCGGCTGTTCGCTCGCCTAGGATGCAGAGCTATAGGCCTTTGGTATGGCTCGTAAGGGAGTCTTGTCTGCTCCTTTGACCCGGACGTAGAGGGTTTTCATGCGGCCCTCGGCGTCCTTGACGGGATTGTCGCGATCAAGGTCACGGGCGGGCTCCCGGGGCGGAATCGTGGGGTGAGGCGTCGTGCAGAACGGGATCGAGATCCGGAAACCCGTAAGTCTCCGGCGGGCGTGTCTTTAGCCGATGGGCCAGCTGTGCCGCTCGCAACTTGGCGCGGAAGCGGTGGTCCTGTCTTTCCCGCGCGGCAAGGGCCTCCGGATTGAAGGGACCCTCGAACCCCGCGGCGCGCGCCAGTCCCTCAAGATCGGTTGGCGCGATTGGCGCGGGGGCATCCGGTTCTCGGCAGGTCAGCAGAAGTCCGAATTCCATATCGCCGGTCGCGGTCGGCCAGAAGCCGGAGCAATGCATATCAAGCACCCCGAGATTCGCGACACCCGTCATCAGTCGGATCAGGGACACCGGCGTGAATGTGCTGCAATGGGTGTCGATATAGGCTTCGCGCGATGCGGAAACCCGCGCCTTCTCAAAGCCAAATCCGTCCGAATGGTTGGGGAGTGGCGGCAGATCGGCCGGGGTGACGGAACCGGCCCAAAGCGGCTCCGGATGGGCCTGGCGGGCCACGCTGAAATGCTCGAAAATGTGGCGTGCGGCGGGGCGGTCGCGGATTTCCAGATACCCCTCCACCCAATCGGCGAGCTCGGTCCTGCGGCGCATCACGTCAAAGGTGAACCGCATGTCCGGCACGACCAGAAATACCGCCCCCTCCGGGGTCAGCAACCTGGAAACCTGCCGGAGCCAGCCGATCGGGTTCGGCAAATGCTCGAATACATGGGAGGCAACAACCAGATCGAACCGATCCCCCGCCTGCTCGATCGAGCTCAGGTCGTTGTCCGGAATCACATAGCGGATATGCGGAATATTGGCTGAGGTGACGTCCGGATTTCCGGCATATTTCTCGGCCAATTCCGCATTTGACGCATGGTCGAGATAGCTGACATCGGCGTCGGCGGCGGTCACCATCGGTCGGTCCAGAGGACCGAACTCCAGAACGCGGGTCTCGGGGCGGAGACGATCCATGATGCACGCGCGGCGGTCCATTGCGATGACGGTCCCGGACTGTTTGACGACGGTCGCCGAGACTACCCGGTGCGAGGTGAGGACGGTAGGGGCCACGTGTCGCCTAGGCGATAGCCGCCGGGCCAGGGGTCGGCTGGGTCCAGCATGTGCTGATGAATGCCGGTGATCCACGCGCGGCCTGAAATAGAAGGGATGATCGCGGGGCGTCCGCCAACCGTGGTGGTCTGCTCGATGCGGCCTTCGAACAGGCTCCCGATGATCGATTCCGCGATCAATGTATCTCCGGTCTTCATCTCACCGCGCGCATGCCGGACGGCCATTCGGGCGCTGAGCCCGGTGCCGGTTGGAGACCGGTCCACCTTGCCCGGCTTCACCACCACCGCATTGCGCCCGATGGGCCGGCCGTCCCCAATTTCCACCGGGAGTGCGAACTGGCAGAATGAGATATGATCCCAGTCGGGATTTTCGGGATGTACAAAGCCCAGCTGTTCGGTGGCGGCGGTCGAGATCCGGTCTCCCAGCTCGGCAAGATCTTTCGCTTCGTCCGGGCGAATCGAGAATCCGAGGGCCTTGGCGTTCACGATCACAAAACTGTCCCCGCCATAAGCGGTATCGACCGTCAGGGTTCCGAGGCCGGAGATTTCAAGCGGCGCGTCCAGCCGATCTGCGAAGGACGGCACATTTCGGACGGTGATGCGTTCGGCCTTGCCGCCCCGGCAATCAGCCCGAACCGACACCAACCCGCCGGGTGCCTCAAGCTCGAATTCGGTGATCGGCTCGATCATGGGCACGATCCCGCTGTCCAGCAGCACCGTTGCCACACAGATCGAGTTGGACCCCGACATTGGAGGGGTGTCGGCGGGCTCCATGATGATGAAACCCATGGCGGCACGCGGATCCTTGGGGGGAACCAGCAGGTTCACGTGTCGGAACACGCCGCCGCGCGGCTCGTTCAGAACGAAATTGCGAAGGGTTTGATCCTGCGCGATCCAGCGGGACTGTTCCCAAAGCGTTGCGCCGGGCGGGGGCGCGACACCGCCGACGATGACGTCGCCGACCTCGCCCTCGGCATGACAACTGACGACATGGATGGTCTTGGTCGTGCGCATGCAGCCCTAAACCTTTCCGAACAATCGATCTCGAACTAAGGCGCTTCGCCGCCGTGCGGTTTGACGGTCACCGTCTTCCTCTTTGCATTCCGATGTGCGGTGTAGAGCGTGCTGCCGACGATCACGGTCGCACCGATCAGCGTGTATTCGGTCGGGATCTCGCCGAAATACCAGATCCCGATCAGGATCGCGAACAGCAATCTGCCATACTCAAAGGGCGCGATCGCCGAGGCTTCACCCGCCTTATAGGCCTGGATGTTCGCCCATTGTCCGGCCGACATCAGAACACCGATGACCACCAGCAGGCCCAATTCCTCAAGCGTCGGCGTCACCCAGGACCAGATCGCGAACGGAGCGAAGGCAATCGCCAGGAAGACCGACTGATAGGCCATGATCGTCGTCGGCTTCTCGGTCTGCGACAGAAGGCGTAGCACCACCATGATGCAGGCGACGAAGAAGGCCGACAGCAGGGCCATGAGTGAGTATTCGTTCATCCCTTCCGGAGAGGGCCGCAAGACAATCAGCACCCCGATCAATCCCACGATGGTCGCGGTCCACCGGCGCCAGCCGACAATCTCGTGCAGGATAAACACTGCAAGAATGGTGGTGAACAGGGTGCGGGCGAAGCCGATTGCCGTCACCTCGGCCAGCGGTAGATACACGACTGCGGTAAATCCGGTGGTCATGGCAACCGTCGAGAGGCAGATACGGAGGATATGAAGTTTCAGCCGCTTGGTCCGGAAGATCGATGGAAACCCTTTGGCGATCGCGGGCGAGATCACGACCATCACCATCATCTGACGGATGAACAGGATTTCGACCACCGGCAGATGTTTGCCGACATGTTTGATCATCGAGGCCATTATGACCAAGATCAGGGTCGAACCGACCAGCCAGACCGATCCGCGCAAATTCCCCGGCAAAGCCTCCCACCGCAGCCAAAGCGCGTTCAAGCGTGCCTTCATGGGAAGTTTCGGGCCGTCGGTGGGATCCGAAGGGCGGTCTTGGGACATGCGGTAAAGCCAGGATAAGGTTGACGTTCAGTATCGAGGGTTTCTAACAGGGCGTCCATGGTTGCATGGCCACAAGGATGCCTTTCCAGGGAGATGTGACGATGACCAAAAGTACCGGCGACGCATGGGCGCGCGATCTCAACGGCCAAGTCGCCTGGGTTACCGGCGCCGGAACGGGGATTGGAGAGGCGGCGGCCGAGGCCTTGGCGCGAGCCGGAATGACTGTCGTGCTGTCCGGGCGTCGGCCGGAGCCTTTGAAGGCGCTGGTGGCCAAACTGACAGATGCGGGCCTAAAGGCTGAGGCGCGGCCGGTCGACGTCGTGAATCGGGCTGCCATGCTGAAGGCCGGTGCGGAAATCGCAAAGGCCCATGGCCGGATCGACCTTCTGTTCGGCAATGCCGGCATTAACCTGACTCCGCGCAACTGGAAGGACATAACCGACGATCCGGCGGTTCTGGACGAGTGGGAGCAGGTGCTGGATATCAATGTCAAAGGTGTCTGGAATGGGATCGCGGCGGTCTTGCCGACCATGCGCGCGCAGCGTGAGGGCCTGATCGTCACCACATCGTCGATGGCGGGGGTGAACTACTCCAAGGTCGCGGGCGTGCCCTATGGCGCCTCCAAGCATGCGGTCATGTCGCTGAGCGCGCATTTGAACACCGAGGAAGGCAACAACGGAATCCGCGCCACCGCGATCTGTCCGGGTGAGGTGGCGACCCCGATCCTGGAGCGGCGTCCGGTCCCGGTGCCCGCAGAAGACATCGCCCGGCTGATCCAGCCGTGGGATATTGCCGAGGTGCTGTTGCTGTTGGCCCGGATGCCGACGCGGACCCGCCTCAATGAGATCCTGGTGACGCCGACCTATACCCGGGCGGCGTTTCAGTAGACTCAGTCGCGAGACTCACGCACGCCGGGGCATCCGGAAGGGCAGCATCAGTTTGACAACCGGCAAGCGGAATCGGTCGAGATCGAGGGTTTCATGAACGGCCTCGACCCGCTCGCCGTACAACCGGCTGTCCAGCACGGACCGGGCGTAGAACGGTGCATCCTCAAGGGTCTGGCGGACGGTCACGCCGTCAGTGGTATCCGCTTGGGTCCGGCGGTCCACCCGCCAGAACGTGCCGGGTAGTACGACGCGCGGAGGCGGCGTCAGTTCTTCCAGATTGCCGTCTCGACCGAAGCGTAGGGCGAGGGCCTGCTTGCTGCCGTCGCGGCGCTGCATGTCATAAAGGATGGTGGCCCGCTGACCGGT
>CALAHL010000918.1 GCA_937891725.1 uncultured Rhodospirillaceae bacterium
CTTGGTAGAGGTAATGGCCGCTCTCAGTCGAGCCTCTATCAAACTTAGCGTGCGGGTGGTCGACGAGGTCTCGGGCGCGGTCTTCGAGCAGGAGATCACCGCCGATCTGCCCGCCCACACACAGTTCCTGTCGCCGCGGCTGTTCATGAATAACGGGTTCTCTCGTGCCAGCTCGCGATCCTCGGCCGAGACCACATCCGTGTCCCGGTGCATGTTCACTCACTTGTTCAAAGTCGACAAGCCGACCCCCAGATCATCCGCAACCTGACGCCGCGAAAGCCCACTCGTCAGCGCGATCCGCACCGCATCCTTGCGAAATTCATCCGTCCTACCTGTGCCTATGGTTCATCTCCTTTGCTGCACATTACGTGATCAAAGGAGCGGCACCAAACCGCGACAGGTCCATGTTGGGTGCTCTTCGCGCATCTCATGAGCCACTATCGTCGATCTTCAAAAGATACTGAGGAACTTCGTTCGAGGGCAATTTGGGTAGGGCCTGGAAACGTCTCAGCGTGGTTCTCTCGGCGCGCTGTAGGTGATGCCTCAACGCCGCGACCGCAATGTCGTAAGCGCCGGCCTTCAACTGCTCGAATACCATCCTGTGCTCCTTCAGAAATGGGTCTATGGCTGGCAGGCCAACGGTCCGCTGGAACAGCTGCGTGGTGGAGATGACGACAAGACGTGTCGATTGGAGCGTCTGTTTCAAGACCCTGTTGTCAAAGGCCGCAAATGCGCGCACATGAAGGTCGTTCTCGAGTTCTTCTAGTTTCGCAGGTGGCACGTTCGGATATGCTGCGGCGATCTCGTCGAGCCGCCGGAGGCAGTCAGAGATCCATTGGGGGTCCAAGGATGGCCCGACCTTCCCAAGCGCAAAGGGCTCGATCAGTATTCGCGCCTCGTAGATTTCTGCGATACGATGCTCGGTAAGCGGGCCACAAGTACAATCACCACGAGGGTCTCGATGCACGAGGCCGCGTTCTTCAAGGCGGGCTAGAACGCCTCGGACTACGGTTCGGCTTACACCGAACGTATCGGCCATGCGGGCTTCTATGATGCGGAATCTGCCGAAGGGAATCGCAGCACCAATTTCTGCCTCCACCTCCACGAAAACGCGTTGCCAGAGTGCGCCGCTGCTCCGGATCCGACCCTCGATATCTTTTGGCACATACTCGGGCGCGTCGTCTGATTGTGGTGCAGAATTCGGCGGATAGCCGGGTGCCACTTTGTAGCTGCGACCGGCCTCTACAATCAGTCCGCACTGCAGCAAGGTGTCCAGCGCGGTCTGGACTGGCGCGCGGCTAAGATCGAGGCTGCGCGCGATCGTGTTCGCCATCAGTGACCTGCCGGACGGCAGCCGGCCGTCCCGAATATGCCGTTCAAGACCTGCGGCCAGCAGGGCAGAAAGCGGCAGGGCTTCGTGTTGCGCAATTCGCGGCTCGTTCATTTGGACCTTCTTGGAGTTAGGACGAGCCTCGCTTGAAATCGTAGCTCTCCACCGTGTTCTTTTCGATGTATTCCCAATTGTAGTCGACGCCCAGTCCTGCCCCGGTCGGGACACTGACGCAACCGTCCTCTCCGACGGTCTCAAGATCGTCGGTGTAGTCGCAAGTATATATCTCAGGCAACGGATTGCGGGCCTTCGGACCGACGAGCGCGATCTCGTAGTAGCTGGTATTCCGGATTGCGCTCATGCAATGCCGATGCGCGGGACCGCACCCGTGGATTTCGACATCCATCCCGAGCGCCTCGGCGAGGTGTGCTATCTTCATGCACCCGGTGATCCCCATGTCATACTCCGGATCGGCGCGCAGAATGTCTGTACCGCCTTGAATTGCAAAATCCGCCTTGGGCTCGATGCCGCGCACATGTTCGGTTGCAAGGATACGCGTTTCGATCGCGTCCCGGAGCAGCCGATGCGCGTGGATGCTTGTGCCACAATCTCTGAGCGGATCCTCCAGCCAGAGGAAACCTGCCTCATCGCAGGCTTTTCCCACGCGAATCGTGTCGTTGAGGGTTCGCAGGTGACAAGCTGGATCGAGCATCAGATCCATCTTTCCTCCAACCATCTTGCCAAGCGTGAGCACGAGGTTTCGCTCCTCTTCCACTTTCCCTTCGCACCACCCATGCGCCTTGAAAGCGCGATAGCCGAGGCCGGAGCAATGCTGCGCGAAATTGGCATAATCTGCCGGCGAGGAAAGCCCACCGTTCCGGTCTCCGTGCATCGTGGACGCATAGGCGGGAAGGCGCTCCCTGTAGCCACCAAGCAACGCGGAAATCGAGGCACCAGTGCGTTTGCCTAGGAGGTCCCAAAGCGCGATGTCGATGGCTCCATGCCCCATGTGATCATACTGGCGCAGCGCCCGCTTGAAATCGTCAAAAATCTGCTCACGATGATTGGCGTCGCGTCCGAGAAGTCGCGACGCAAGAAGGCGTGTCTGGGCGAAAGCCATGGGGGTCCCCCCCCACAGCGCTACGTAGGATCCGGTCGCTCCGTCGGTGTCGGAGATGCGGATGGCGTACTTCGTCCATGTGAGCGTTGAGTTGGGAACGTACACGGTGTCGAACCCTCCTGCATCCAATCCCACATTATGAACTTTGTACTCAAAGACGTTCAACTTGACCCGATCAATGACGGTCATTTGCTTATTTTCTCCCACTTCGAGCCGATAGAGAATGACTATTGCATTCAAGTAACATATGCAATAGAGATTGTGACGGCCGCATGGCGGCTTGAACCTCAGGGAGGAAGACAATGAAGAATAGTGTGGTTGCGGGCTGCCTGATGGCGGCTTGGGGCGGATGGGCCCCGGTTTCCGCCGCAGCGGAAGACATCAACATGATCATCTATGGCACGACCGGGAACCCGTTCTGGGCGAAGGTTGTGGCTGGAGCAGAAGAGGCGGCGCAAGATCTGGGTATTAAAGTCAACATCCAGTTCGCCGACGACGATCCGGTTCAGCAGAACGCCCTTGTCGAAGGCGCAATGGCGCGGGGAACGGCGGGTATTGGTCTCGTTCTGAATAATGACGACGCCTATGACTCGATCGTTTCAGACGCTCGTATGGCCGGGATCCCCGTGATCGCCTTCAACGTGGACGATTCGGCTGGCGCGGCCGGCAACGGCCGTATGGCCTTTGTTGGCCAAGACTTCGAAGTGGCGGGCTATGCGATCGGACATACCATGGTCGAACGCGGCGGCATCGTAGCAGGCGACAAGCTCGTCTGCCCAGTCGAGCATCCGGAAGCCACCTATGCGATCGAGCGTGGAGCTGGCGTCATGCGTGCCCTGGAAGAGGCCGGCGCTACTTGTGACGTCATCGGCACGGGAGGCGTGGGGCTTGAGGACACGCTTACAAAACTTGCACAGTATCTGATTGCCAACCCCGATACCAAGGGTGTCGTGGGTCTAGGCGGGTTGCCGACCGAGGTTGCTCCTCAAGCGATCGAAGAAGCGGGCATGAATATCCCGGTCGTGGGCTTCGACCTGTCCAAAGTAATCATCCAAAACATCCTGGACGGCAGGACCATCGCGACGGTCGACCAGCAGCCGTTCTACCAGGGATAC
>CALAHL010000919.1 GCA_937891725.1 uncultured Rhodospirillaceae bacterium
GTCGCAGGGACCGCCTTGCGGGCACCGCTGCCCTGGTCTCCACCCTGGTGGCCGCAGGACTGATGATCGTGAAGGTGTTCGGCTGGTGGGAAACCGGCTCGGTCGCGGTTCTGACCAGCCTTGTCGATTCTGCCCTCGACGCCGCGATGTCGATCCTGATCCTGCTGGCGATGCGGCATTCAGCGAAACCGGCGGACCGGGAGCACCGTTATGGCCACGGGAAGGTCGAAGCGGTGGCCGCTCTGGCCCAGTCGGCGTTTCTGGTGATCACGGCGGTCCTGATCCTGGGAGAATGCATCAGCCGCATCGCAAACCCACAACCGGTTGTCCAGGCGACGCTTGGAATGGCGCTGATCGGCGGGACCATGGCGGTCAATCTGGCGCTGGTCGGTTTTCAGACCTGGGTGATCCGGCAAACCGGCTCGATCGCCATTCAGGCCGACCGGGCGCACTACAGCGGCGATCTTCTGATCGGGGCGGCTGTCATCGCTTCGCTGTTTCTGGCCGGGAGCTATGGCTTGGCCTGGGCCGATCCCGTGATCGCGGCGGGAATCTCGATCATGCTGTTGAACACCGCATACGGGATCGGACACAAGGCCCTGGACCTGCTGATGGACCGGGAGCTGCCGGATGGCGACCGGGAACGGGTTCGCCAGATCGCCGCCGCCCACCCCCAGGTGCGGGGGGTGCGCGACCTGCGGACCCGCTCGGCCGGAACCGACGTTTTCGTTCAGATGATCCTGCTGGTCGACGGAAATTTGACTGTGAACGCCGCCCACGAGATTGTGGACGAGGTCGAACACGGCATTTGCGCGGCTTTTCCCAGCGCAGAGGTCCTGATTCACGAAGAGCCAGACGACCTGCCGCAGACCCTCTCCACCGCACAGCGCCCAGGGAGCAGACATGGCGACGTCGCAGAGTGACGATGACCGTATCCAGGCCTACAAGAGGTTTCTGACGGATCCTGCCACCCACGGGGTCCCTGCATCCGAGATCGTGGAGCCGATCG
>CALAHL010000920.1 GCA_937891725.1 uncultured Rhodospirillaceae bacterium
GGTGAGAAAGGTTGCGGGTAAACGCGGAAGCGGACATCCGAAGTGGGCACCTCGACGGCTCCTTCGTTCCGCAGTGCCATCGTCGCTGCCGAGCGCTGCTAAGCATCTGCCGCGGACCACCAGTGCCTTGCTTCACACCGTATGGCGTTTCAGCCGATGCCAGATGAGCAAGGTGACTAGCCCCAGAACAAGCTGTGTCCCGATCATCGGGAACACGCTGCCGTCGTAGATCAGTCCCTGCAACAGCGAGACCGCCGCCGCCGCGCACATTTGTACGAAGCCCAGCACGGCAGCCGCAGCGCCAGCGGCTTTGGGGTGGGACATCATCACGCCTGCCGCGGTGTTGGGCGCAAGGAACCCGCCGCCGAACCAGACGAAAAACTGCATCACCACGATGACGGTCAGTGGCAACCATACAATTAAACCCAAAACGACCAGAACCGCCGGCGCGCCAAGCATAATTGTCAGGCTGATCAGGATAACGCGGTGCATCCCCCATCGGGGAATGGCGAGCCGGGCCGTCATCGATCCGGTCAGAAAGCCCGACATCGCGATCGCCGCGATCATGCCATAGCTGGCTGGTGTCAGGCCCAAGCTCTCGATGAAGAAATACGGCGCACCGGCGACGAAACCGTAGAGCTCGGCATAGGCCACCGCATGGCAAAGCATGAAGGCCAGGAAACCTTTGTGGCGAAAGAGCCCCAGATAAACGAGATACGCCGCCGGATGTTCCGCGGCCGGCGCCTTGGTCAGTGTCTCCGGCATGACGAAGATGGCCGATGCCAGCCAAAGCGACCCGACGATCGCAGCAAACAGGAAACCCGCCTGCCAGCTAGCCAGCTCGATCAGCGCACCCCCGACAAGCGGGGCGGCCAGGAAGGACGCAGCCATCAACGCAAACAGGATGGCCATGGCTTTCGGTGCGCCATTGGCGCCATAAATGTCCCTCACCATCGCCCGCGCCACAACATAACCGGCCGCGGTGCCCAAACCCTGCACGGCCCGACCCAGAACGACGACCCAGAGGTTGTCGGCCGTGGCCGATGTGACGGACCCGGCGATTACCAGGAGGGCGCCGATCATCAACGCGGGTCGGCGGCCCCGCCGGTCGGAGAGCGGACCAAAGAACAGCTGCCCCACCGCAAACGTGACCGCGAATGCTACGATAATCAGCTGAACCGTTCCCGGTGGCCTCTGAAAGATATCGCCCAGCATCGGCATTGCGGGGACGATCAGGCCGGTCGCGACCTCGCCAAACGCGGTGCATACCACCAGCGTTGCAAAAACCAGGAGACCCACGCGGCCGACTATCGGGTTGGCGGGGCGGCTGTCAGGTTGGTCGTGCACTCGGTGTTGTCTCCATCAGATGGAATACGGTCCGGGTTGCAGTGTCTGCAACCGCAGACCGAGGCGGGACCGTCAGATCCGCGTCGCCGTCTGGTGGTTCCACCACGCCTGATCCGACCAGGCCCGCAGGTCCAGTTCGTGGGTCCACGCCGAGCGGTGCTGGTGCGCTAGGTGCCAGTATGTCTCGGCCAACTGCTCTGGCAGGATCAGGCCGTCGGCGGCACCCTTGGTGGCCCGCAGCTCGGCAAACCTCTCGGCTCCCAGCATCTTGCCCAGCGTATCCGGCGCGTCCACGGCGCCGTCGACCACGATGTGGGCGATGTGAACGCCGCGCGACGCGAATTCCGCGTTCAGCGACTGGCACAGCATCCGCCGTCCCGCCATCGCAGAGGCATGGGCATGCTGGCCCGCATTGCCCCGCTTGGCCGCGGTCGAGGCAGTGACCAGAACCGCACCCTCGCCCCGGTCCGCCATCAGCGGGCAGACCGCCTGTGCCGCGCGGAACAGGCCGAAGGTGGCCATCCGCCAACAGCGCTCGAACACATTCAGACTGGTCTCGAGCAGGGCCCGGTCGCCGACCTGCGCGCCGATGTTGAAGACCAGCGTGTGAATCGGGCCGATGTCCTGTTCGACCTCGGCAATCAGGTTTTCGATGCTGTCCGGCTCGACCACGTTCAGCAGCCGGCCGGTCGCTTTGCCGCCCGCGGCCTCTATGTCGCTGACCAGCCGGTCCAGTCCCTCGGCATCCGACCGGCGGCCGAGGACCGCGTGATATCCGCCCGCCGCGAAGCGGGCCCCGACGGTCCCGCCGATTCCTGCGCCGGCGCCGATGACGAGGCAGACCTTATCCATCTTTCTTCCTCCGCTTGTTGAGAGAGCCGGGCCGGCCCATTACCGGCGAGCGAGACCCGATAGAGCGCGCAGTCGTGGCGAGATCGTGGCGCGTGGCGCGGACCTTCGTGAATGATCGGCCAGAGAGGCAATCACGTCTGTTTTCCGGCGCGCTGCCGTTCGTCGTAGAACCCCTGAGAAAGGCGCGCTTCGGAATCGTGAGCGTCCATCGGCTCGCCGCATTCTGGGCAGGTCATTCGAGGTTCGGTGACGGCCCCGCAACCCTTGTGCACCAGTCCGATCGGCGTCTCGCCGTCGCCCAGCCAGCGGTCGCCCCATTGCTTGAGCGAGATCACCACGGGCCACAGCGCACGGCCCATCTCGGTCAGCCGGTACTCGTAGCGCGGCGGGCGCTGGGAATAGGCCGCGCGCCGGACGACCCCTGCGGTCTCGAGCTTCTTCAGCCGCTGCGAGAGCAAGTGCGAGGACATGCCGGTCTGGCGAAGGAAATCGTCGAAGCGGTGCGTGCCCAGGAACATCTCGCGCAGGATCATGATGGTCCATTCGTCGCCCACCAGCGCCGCGGCGCGGGCGACGGTGCAGATCTGTGTCGAGAGTGCGGCGCGGCCCATGCTTCCTCGCTTCGGTTTGCGAATTGACTGACTTCTAAAATTGAAGCTAGGTTCTGTCAACGCTGGCTGCCGGGCCGGTCGAACCTGAAAAGGACAGAAACATGAAGGTCTATTACGCCCCGAACTCGCGCGCGGTGCGCACGGTATGGCTGCTGGAGGAGATCGGGCAACCGTACGAGCTGGAACGCTTCACCCTGGGTCAGAAGGAAATGCGCGCGCCGGAATACACGCGGATCAACCCGAACGGCCGGGTGCCGACGCTGATCGATGGCGACACGACGATTTCCGAGAGCACGGCCATCGCGCAGTACCTGGGTGCGACGTACGCGCCGCACCTGACCCCCGGCCCCGATGCCCCGAACTTCGCCATGTACCTGCAATGGCTGCACTATGCCGAGGGCATGATCATGCCGCCGATCAACAACTACGTGGTCGAGACGATCCTGCTGCCGCCCGACCGAAGCAACCCCGAGATTGCGGCGCGGGCACTGAAGCTTCTGAACCGTGTTCTGGGTGCCGCCGAGGCGCACATGGAAGACCGCGAATTCATCGCGGGCGATTTCACCGTGGCCGACACGATCACTGGCCACGCGGTGATCATGTCCCGCCGGCTGGGTGCGGATTTCGGCAAGTGCCCGAACCTTTCGGCCTATGCTGATCGGCTGGAGGCGCGGCCTGCTTTCAAGGCAGCCGAGGCGGCGTGATGGTCCGGGCGGTCGACACCGGCACGGATCAGTTATTGTGCCAGGTCGATGGCCACGTTGCGGATTCCGACACAAGCCGGCCGGGTATTCCGACGTGAAGCCGGCCGGGGTT
>CALAHL010000921.1 GCA_937891725.1 uncultured Rhodospirillaceae bacterium
ATGGCCACGCCCGATCGCGATGGTCTGCGCCGATTGCAGGAACCCTTTGCTACGGTCTGATAATTTCTCAAAATTCACATCGTCCTCCGCATGTCGTACCGCGTCCTTGCCAGTACCGCCTGATACGCCCCGATTGGCGACGTTCTCGGCGAGATCAGAGTACCGCGCGCCCGACGCTTCGAACACCCGATCGGCACCCCGTAGAGGCGATGCCATTCCGATCGATTGATATGTGGTGTTGCATTATCGCCACACAAGATGGTGCGCCGCAGCAAAAATTATGAAGGTTTCATTGACTCCCGGTAGAGCGGGGCGTTTTCATGGGTTATGGACACATTTACGCCCGCGACGATCTCGGATCTTCTGCGTTATCCGGTGAAAGGCCTTTCTGCCGACCGGATGGAGCGCACGATGCTGGCGCCGGATGCTCCGATCCCCGGGGACCGCCGGTTCGCGATCGCGCACGGCTCGGCGCCATTGGAAACCGGGCATCCGGTCTGGCTGAAGAAGGCGTTTTTTCTGCAACTGATGAGCAATGCGCGGCTCGCCAATCTCGCCGCAATCTGGGACGACGAGAGCCAGGTTCTGGAGCTCAAACGCGGCGGCCGGACCATCACGCGGGGGCAGCTGACCGATCAGACCGGCCGCACGGTGATCGAACAGTTCTTCTCAGCCTTTCTGAAAGCCGATCTGCGCGGTGGGGCGCCGAAGCTGGTGGATCTGGGTCCCAAATCATTTTCGGATGTTGAGCCTGAATGGATCTCGATCATCGGCACCGCGTCGGTGGCGGATATCGAGCGGGTGGTCGGCAAGCCGGTCGACCCGCTGCGGTTCCGCGCCAATGTGATGGTGTCGGGCACCCAGCCCTGGGAGGAGTTCTCCTGGGTCGGTAAAACGATTTCGCTCGGTGGCGCGCTGCTGCAGGTGGAGCAGCGGATCGGCCGCTGTGCTGCGACCAATGTGGACCCGGCGACCGGTCAACGAGACATGACCATCCCGCGCGATCTGATGCGGGGCTTTGGTCACGATTGCTGCGGCGTCTATGCGCGGGTGGTGCAGGGCGGCGAGATCGCGGTCGGCGACCCGGTGTCGGTCAAGGACCCGGCGATCGCCGGATAGAACCATCCGCAGTCACTAGTTCGAAGCCTGGGATACGAAAAAGCCCGCCGAAGATCGGCGGGCTTTCGTGGGTCAATCTGCGGGCGGCTCAGCTGGCGGCGGCCGAGCTGTCGTCGCTGCCGCCGTCATTCGACGGCTCGTCCGGTGTTGCGACCCGACGGCGCCGGGGTGCGCGGCGGACCGGAGTGTCGTCGGACGCGGCTTCCGGCTTGTCCGCTGCGGCAGGCGCGCCGCTTTCGCTTGCGGCGGCCGGGCGACGGCCGAGACCGAGTGTGCGGTGAATGCCATCCTCACCTTCGGTCGCGGCGGGTGCATCGGCCTCCGGTTCCCGATGGCGCGGTGTGCGACGACGCGGGACACGGGCCGTCTTCTCCTCGGACTCGGGGGCGTCTGGTGCCGGGTTCGACGCAGCCGCCTGAGTCTCAAGATCCGGAACCGGGATGTCCGGCTGCTCGCCGGCGCCGGGAACCTGCGTATCCGAAACCTGGCGCTCTGGTCTGTCGCGCCGTCCGTCTGGATTGCGACCGTCGGAATTGCGAGCATCGGAGTTGCGGTTGTCGGAACTCCGGTTGTCGTTGAAGCGACCCCCGTTCCGCCCGTCCTGGCCCCGGTTCTCCTGGCCGCGATTTTCCTGGCCGCGGTTCTCCGAGTTCCGCCCGTCCTGGCCTCGGTTGTCTTGACCCCGGTTATTGTCCTGATTCCGGTTTTCCCTGTTGTCCTGGAACCGGTTGTCGGACCGCCGCTGATCATTGCCGTCGGCGTTCTCGTCGTCGTCGTCCTCG
>CALAHL010000922.1 GCA_937891725.1 uncultured Rhodospirillaceae bacterium
GGGGAACAGCCGACGCGGCGGGCGAAGGCGCGTTCCAGCCGGCGGGTCGAGCCGAACCCGCAGCTGTCTGCGATCCCGGTGATCTGCTCCCGGCCGGCGAGAAGCCGCTCCATCGCAAGTTCCAGCCTGAGGGTCTCGACGAAGGCCGAGGGGGAAAGCCCGGTGTCGGTCGGCAGGATCCGGCTCAGCGACCGGGGGGAGCAACCGACTTCGGCCGCCATCTCCTCGATCGTCCACTCCAGATGCGGGGCTTCCAGGATCGCCTGGGCGAGACGGCGGCCCGGCCCGTGACCCACCCGGCGGTCGGTCCAGGGCGCGCGGTACTGACGCTGGCCGCCCGGGCGCACCCGCAGCACCACATGATCGCGGGCGACGGCAAGCGCGATGTTGGCGCCGTGATCGGCCTCGACCATCGCCAGCGCCAGGTCGATCCCGGCGGTCACCCCGGCGGAGGTCCAGACATTGCCGTCGCGCACGAACAGCCGGTCGTCGTCGACCCGGACCGAGGGGTGGTCTTTCCGCAGACGGTGCAGGTGGCGCCAATGGGTGGTGGCGGCGCGCCCGTCCAGCACCCCGGCCCGGGCCAGCAGAAGGGCGCCGCTGCAGACCGAGACCATGCGCCGTCCCGATGCCGCCATGTCGGCAAGGTGGGCGATCAGCTTTGGCGCGGCGAGAGCGGCCCAGAGGCCCGGCTGGCCGCCGGTGATCAGGGTGGTTCCGGGCCGGGTGCGCGCATCCGAAGCGGCCCAGGCCAGGTCCCGCTCCGCCACCAGCTTGAGGCCGCCCGACATCTGGATCGGACCGGGGGCCTCCGCCACCAGACTGACGTCATAGGCCGCGCGCCCGAGGGCCGCGTTGGCGCCGGTGAAGATCTGCGCCGGACCGGTCGCGTCCAGCAGCTGGCCGTCCGGGTAGATCAGGATGTGGAGACCGTGCGGCTTTTCCATCTGGAAAGACTACGACATCGGCTGTCTGGCGAAAATGACAAAGACCCGTCAATTCTCGCCATGTGTCCGGTATCCGTCAGGCCGGATTTCGGGCCACCAGCTGCTTGGCGATGATGATCCGTTGCAGCTCGTTGGTGCCCTCGCCGATCGCCAGCAGCGGGGCATCCCGGTAGTAGCGTTCGATGTTGAATTCCTTGGAATATCCGTAGGCGCCGTGCAGCCGCATCGCCTCCAGGGAATTGTGGATCGCGGCCTCGGTCGCGAACAGCTTGGCCATCCCCGCCTCCATGTCGCAGCGCTCGCCCCGGTCGTAGGCGGCGGCAGCCTGCGCCACCAGCAACCGGGCCGCCTCGCACTGGGTCGCCATGTCGGCCAGCTTGAATTGAATGGCCTGATGCTCGGCGATCGGCTTGCCGAAGGTCTTGCGCTGCTGGGCATAGCGGACGCTGTCGTCGAGGCAGGCCCGGGCGATCCCGACGCCGCGCGCCGCCACGTTGATCCGGCCCAGCTCCAGTCCGCCCAGGATCTGCTGCAGCCCGCGCCCCTCGATCCCGCCGATCAGGTTGTCGGCCGGCACGAAACAGTCCTCGAACACCAGCTCGCCGCTGTCGATTCCCTTGTAGCCGAGCTTCTCCAGCTTGCGGGACACCCGCACCCCGTCGCCCTTCTCGATCAGGAACAGCGACATTCCCTTGTGGCGCGGCTCGGCCGCCGGATCGGTCTTGGTCAGCACCGCCAGGACCGTGCCCTCGACCGAGTTCGAGATCCAGGTCTTGGTGCCGGTGACGCGGTAGCCGTTGCCGTCCTTGGTGGCCCGGGTCCGGACCGCCTGAAGGTCGGTGCCGGCGTCGGGTTCGGTCAGCGCGATCCCGCCGCGCAGCTCACCGGTGGCGAATCTCGGCAGCCAGTGGCGTTTCTGTTCCTCGGTGCCGGCCCGCTCGACCGCCTGGGCCATGATCAGGTGGGAGTTGAAGATGCCGCTGACCGACATCCAGACCGCCGAGACCCGCTCGACGATCTTGGTGTAGGTCGATGCCGACAGGCCGAGTCCGCCGTAGTCCTCGCCGATCGTAGCGCCGAACAGGCCGAGTTCCTTCATCCGCTCGACGATCTCGTGCGGGTATTCGTCCTTGGCCTCCAGGTCATGGGCGACCGGGCGGACATGGCGCTCCAGAAACTGGTCGACCGCATCCAGGATCATGCGTTCGTCGTCGGACTTCAGGTCTTCGGCCACGGCCATCACGCGGCCTCCTTTTTGGGTACCAGGATGGTGCGGGTGTAGGTCATGAACACGGTATCGTCGGCCTTGGTACCGACGGTCTGGAAGGTGACGATGCCCTGGTTCGGCCGGCTTTTGCTCTCGCGCAATTCCTTGACCTCGGAATGGGCGTAGATCGTGTCGCCGACGAAGACCGGGGCGGTCAGCTTGATGTCGGTCCAGCCCAGATTGGCGATCGCCCGCTGGGAGGTGTCCCGCACGCTCATCCCCGCCACGATCGACAGGGTCAGGCACGAGTTGACCAGCAGCCGGCCGAACTCGCTCTGCTTGGCGTATTCGGCGTCGAAATGGACCGGATGGGTGTTCATGGTCAGCAGGGTGAACCACGAGTTATCGGTCTCGGTGATGGTCCGGCCGGGCCAGTGCCTGTAGACGTCGCCGACGGCGAAATCCTCGAAATACCGGCCCTCGCTGCGGTCCTCAGCCTTGGTCGCTGCCGCCACCGCTCAGTCCTCCCCGGCGGCTTGCAGATCCGCCGGCACCGGGCGGGTGAGGTCGAGAACCCGCGTGATCGAGGCTTCCCGGTCCAGGCCCAGCAGGGCGGCGGCCAGCGCATCCCGGCGCTCGGCGCTGAGATAGGGGCCGGTCAGGCTGTCGAATTTGGCGCGGTGCTCGGCCTCGGTCGGCCAGTTTCCCGGCTCGCCCTTCGGAACCTCGACAAACCCCTCGAAACTGCCGCGCCCGGTTTCGATCCGGACCGATCCTGCCATGTTGGCGGGGAACGCCGCCTGACAGCGGGGATCGATCTCGCAGGAGACCTTGGTGGTGAGATCGAGCGTCTTGGCGTCCTTCAGATGCGCCCGGTAGTCGTCCCAGCGCAACGCCCCGGAGCGGACCGTCACGGCGGTCAGGAACGGCATCGAGAACTGCCCCTCCACGATCGAGCGCGGCTTGATCTTGACGTCATGGGGATCGGCGACCAGCGCCATTCCGGTCTTCGGCAAACCGATCCTGATCGATGTGACCTCACCCTCGGCGATGTCGTTGGCGGCCACCACCTGGGCGACCGCATTCATCGCCGCATGGCTGTACCGGCAGGACGGGTAAGGTTTGA
This sequence comes from uncultured Rhodospirillaceae bacterium, assembly GCA_937891725.1. Classification (GTDB taxonomy): domain Bacteria; phylum Pseudomonadota; class Alphaproteobacteria; order Thalassobaculales; family Thalassobaculaceae; genus JANSYC01. The sequence goes on from CALAHL010000922.1 coordinate 3,281, forward strand.
CCGCGATCGCGAGCGTCTCCCAGTGGGTGCCGAGATCGGCCGCCGCCGCCGCGTAGTCCGGGTCGGGGGAATAGGCGTGCAGGAAGGCGTGCGGGCCGTCGACGCCGCGCAGGGGGCCCTTGAAGTCCTCTGCCGCCAGCCGGGCCGCGACCAGACCGTTATGGGCCGCCCAGCCGACCTGGAACGGCTTGCTCCACGCGCCCTCGTCCAGGAAGGAGATCGAGCCCGCCGCCTGGCTGAGCGCCAGACCGAAGGCCGCGACCATCTGGTCGACCGACAGGCCCAGAATACGCCCGGCGGCGGCAGCGGCACCGAACGCGCCGCAGGTGGCGGTCGGGTGATAGCCGCGTGCGTAATGCTCCGACGGGGTCATCGCCAGTGACAGCCGGATCTGCACCTCGTAGCCGGCGACGATCGCGGCCACGGTGGTGGCACCGTCGGCTCCCGTCATCTCCGCTGCGGCCAGGGCTGCCGGCACGATCGGGGCGGACGGATGGATCGAGCCCGCCGCGTGGGTGTCGTCGAAATCGAGGGAATGCGCCAGCGCGCCGTTGATCAGTGCCGCCCCGGGCGCGGTCCAGCCGTCACCGTCGCCGATAGCGCGTGCCGTGCCCTGGCGGTAGCCGAGCGCCGTCAGCGCCTTGAGAAGGCTGGGCGTGGAATCGGCGTCATACCGAGCCCGAAGGGCGATGCCGACCGTGTCCAGGATCAGCGTCCGCGCCCGCGCCGAGACCTCCGGCGGCAGGTCCTGATGGCTGATACCTGCGGCAAACGCCGCGAGC
>CALAHL010000923.1 GCA_937891725.1 uncultured Rhodospirillaceae bacterium
ATCGTCGGCGAGGTGAGCGACATAATCCTTGTGTCCGGTCGCCGGGAAGTCCCCGCCGGGCAGGGATGCGGTCGCGGTCCAGGCCGCACCCTTCCGGCCGAGCTTCGCTTCGATCTTCTCCAGCATTGCGCCTGCCAGGCGCCGGAAGGTGGTGATCTTGCCGCCGAAGATATTGATCAGCGGCGGACCGTCGGCATCCTGCTCCCGCAGAACGTAGTCACGGGTGGCTTCCTGCGCCTTGCTCGCCCCGTCATCGAACAGGGGGCGCACCCCGGAATAGGTCCAGACCACGTCTTCGGGCGTGATCGGCTTGGCGAAATACTCGCTCGCCGCGTTGCAGAGATAGCTGATCTCCTCGTCCGTGATCTTCGCCTTGCTCGGATCGGCGGATCGGTCGCCACCCTCATAATCCTTGTCTGTCGTGCCGACCAGGGTCAGGTCTTCCTCATAGGGGATCGCGAAGATGATCCGACCATCGGAATTCTGGAAGATGTAGCTGCGGTCATGCTCGAACAGGCGCTTCACCACGATATGGCTGCCTTGAACCAGCCGGACATTGCGCACGTCGTTCTTGCCTGCGGCACTGTTCAGCACCCGGTCGACCCACGGGCCCGCCGCGTTGACGACCAGACGCGCCGTCCGGCTTAGGATCTCTCCGGTCCGGGTATCACGCAGGGCGAGCCGCCACAGGTCCCCGTCACGGCGCAACTCGGTCACCTGGGTACGGGTGAGGATCTCGGCCCCGCGGTCGGCCGCATCGCGGGCGTTCAGGATCACCATCCGCACATCGTCGACGGTGCAGTCGGAATACTCGAATCCCTTGGTGAACAGCGGCTTGAGCGGTTTGCCGGCTTCGTCGGTGGTCATATTCACCGTGGCGGTGGGCGGCAACAGCTTCCGGCCGCCCAGATTGTCGTACAGGAACAGGCCCAACCGCAGCAGCCAGGCCGGCCGCAGACCCTTGTGGTGCGGCAGGATGAACCGCATCGGACGGATGATGTGCGGCGCGTTCTTCCAGAGCACTTCGCGCTCCATCAGGGATTCCCGCACCAGACGGAACTCGTAATGTTCCAGGTAGCGCAGGCCGCCGTGGATCAGCTTGGTCGACCAGGAGGACGTGCCGCTGCCCAGATCATTCATCTCGGCCAGGGAAACGGAATAGCCCCGTCCCACCGCGTCGCGCGCAATACCGCAGCCGTTGATTCCGCCGCCGATCACGAAAATGTCGAGCGGGGTTTCAGAATGCGTGGAAGGAGGGGATGGAACGGTCGCTGACTGCGGCTGCATGGTCCGCCTTTCGATCGTTGGTCCTGTGTGCGTGTCGACGGATATGCCGAACCGGGTCCCGGAGAAAGACGCCGTCGTCCGAAGTCGGGATGCCCCCTGGACTGGGGCCGGACGATACGCACCGTCAGGATAGCAAGATGTGGCGCTCAGGTGAAATCGCAAGCGCTGCGGTGCAACAAAACGGGGATCTGTCGGAGAGTAGTGGCTTGCCTGGCGCCGGTCCGGTGCAGGTGTCTATGCCGGATCGAATTCCAGATGCATGTGCACGGGAAAGGGCGTGCCGGCGGTGTCGATCTGGCCGGCATCGCCCGGGGCGCGGCGCAGGTTCTTCTGCTTCAGCAGCGGCGCCAGGAGGGTCGGGATGATCGCCCGGTTGATCCAGGCCCCCGAGCAGGTGTGCATCCCATAACCCCAGAGAATGTAGTCCTCCCATGGCCGGTTGGTGCGGAACTCATTCGGGCTCTGAATTTTCAAACGGTCGAACATGGCTGAAAAATTCGCGGCGAAGACGAGGCTGCCCTTCGGGATGGTTCGGGCACGGAGTGTGCCATCGGCGATGCGGGCGTCACGGGTCGCGCGCCGGTAGATCACCGGATTGATCGGATTGAACCGGAACGCCTCGAAAATCACCGCATCCAGCATCTCATGGTCATCCGTCCGCGCTGCCGCCTGCGCCTTGGCCAGAGCATCCGGCCGGTCGAGCAGCACATCCATGATCTGGGTCGAGGCCTTCGAGATCGTGGGAATGGCGCCGATCAGGAAGCCGATCAGATAGTTCCGAATACCCAGATCGTCCATGCCCGGGATCTGCGCCTTTTGCATCTCAAGGCAGCGGTTCAGCACGTCGTCGGTCTCGGTCGGGTTGGCCTTGCGTTCGGCGATCGCGGCGTCCAGATAACTTCGGCATTTCGAGGCCGCGTCCAGGGTTTTGGAGTCGAGTTGCGGGTCGGCGGCCAGATCGATGAACAGGTACCAGAACATCAGCGTGGTCCACTCCATCATGTCCCGACTGGTCGGGCTGCCGGGCGCTTTCGGGCCGGGGGTGCCGAAATACTCGGACACCATCTTTGCCGGGATCTGGAGCGTGAGGTCCTGCGGCAGGTCGAGCCTGCCCTTGCAGCCGACCACGATCGCCTCGGCCTGCTTGTTGGCCATCGGCACCACGATGTTCGGGACGTCATCCCGCCGGATCGCGATCCGCATATTGGAGGTGTCG
>CALAHL010000924.1 GCA_937891725.1 uncultured Rhodospirillaceae bacterium
GCTTTGACAGTATGCTGCAGATGCAATGCCGCAAGGTCACAGTCGGCTCTCCGCCGAGGCTGTGTAAAAACCCATATTTATGCTATGCTTGTCCATGGCTTGGAGGGTTCGGATGGCCGGTTTCATCGAAGGTATCAGCCGGGATCAGACAACGCTGTTTCCGGAGCGTTTGGACGAGTGGATCGGGGAAGATCACCTTGTGCGTGTGGTCGATCTGTTCGTTGATCAGCTCAATCTGCCCGGGCTCGGATTTCAACGTCATACCGCCGCGCGCATGGGGCGGCCGGGGTATCATCCGGCTGTGCTGCTCAAGCTTTTCATCTACGGCTATCTGAACCGGATCCCCTCCAGCCGCCGCCTGGAATGCGAGGCCGGGCGCAATGTCGAGGTGATGTGGCTGACCGGGCGGCTGGTTCCCGATCACAAGACCATCGCGGAGTTCCGGCGGCAGAACGGTCCGGCCATCCGGAAGACCTGCGCGAAATTCGTCGAGTTGTGCCGCCGGATCGGCGTTCTGAAGGGCGAAGTCGTCGCCGTGGATGGCAGCAAGTTTAAGGCCGTGAACAATCGCGACCGGAATTTCACCAAGGGCAAGATTGCCAGCCGCCTCGCGCATCTGGAAGCCGAGGTCGGCCGCTATATCGAGGAGGCCGACCGGATTGACCGCCAGGAAACCGGTGCTGCACGAACGGAGCGCGCCGCGCATCTGACCGGTCGATATCACCGCATCTGCAAAGAGATCGAGCGCCTGTTGGCGATGGAAGAGAAACTGGCCGATGCGCTTGACGGGCAGATATCACTGACTGACCCTGACGCGCGCGCCATGGCGACACGCGCGCAGCATAGCGGGCATGTCGGCTATAATGTTCAGAGCGTGGTTGATGCCGAAACCCACCTGATTGTCGCGCATGAGGTCACAAACCAGGGGCATGACCGGGACCTGCTGACAAAGATGGCCAAACAGGCAAAGGCCGCATTGCAGCGTGAGGATATGCACATCCTTGCCGACAAAGGCTATTTCAGCGCCCTCGAAATCCTTGCCTGCCACAACGCCAGCATCACCGCGACCGTGCCGCGATCGGACACATCCGGCGCCCGGTCCAAAGGGCATTATGTGAAGGCTGACTTTGCCTATGACCACAGTGCTGACATCTATCGCTGCCCGGCGGGACAGGCGCTGACACACCGCACCACAACCGAGCAGCAGGGTCTGCAAATGCGGCGGTATTGGACAAATGCCTGCAAGACTTGCGCCCTCAAAAAACACTGCACCACAGGATATGAGCGACGGGTCTCAAGATGGGAACATGAACATCTGGTCGAGGCATCGAATGCCCGTCGACGCAGCCCTGCCGCCCCGATGAGTGTGCGCCGCTCGACGGTCGAGCACCCGTTCGGCACGATCAAGTCCTGGACGGGGCCCTGCCATTTCCTGACCCGGCGGTTGGGTGGCGTGAGCACAGAAATGGCGCTGAACGTGCTGGCCTACAACATCAAGCGCATGGTCGCCTTGGTCGGGATCAAGGGGCTGATGGCGGCAATTCCGGGGTAGATCGGATCAGCACGGGCTTCCATCGACGGTTCGGCGTGCTTCAAGGCTTCTTTTCGAGCCCCCAGACGCGTCCAAAACCAAGTTTGCGCCCGATCTGAGCCAGAATCCGCGCGCAGGCCAAAACCGCGCCCGTCGCGCCCCTTGTCGCCGAGTTTTCACACAGTCTCCGCCCGTTGTGACGATCGCTCGGAGCGGGGCGGGGTCACGTTGACCGTTCCGGTGACGCTGCTCCTGCCCTACGCGGCGCCAGGCCCGAATGACCGGTTCAGGGAACGCGCGGCTTCGGGCTGTTTAGCCGCAGGGTTTGTAATCCATCAGCGGATTTCCAGATCACCGGCAGTTGTGCCACCAGTCAACGCGTCCACAAACCACTGCGGTCTACGCCCACGACCGGACCAGGTGAGTGCCGGGTTTTCAGGGTGCCGGTATTTCGGTGGGACGGTCGCACGGGCGGTTTTCACATCGGTGCCTGCGAGTTCGGCGAGGGAGTAGCCCAGATCCCGGGCGAAGGCTTCCACTTTGGCGCGGGCTTCCGCCTTCTGCCGATCCTCAAAGGTGGAGATCGCCTTGGCGACGTCCTTTTGCATTTTCTTCAGCTCGCTGAGAGACAGTGCCTCGAGATCGTAATCAGCCATTGGTACCTCGTGTCCTGAATGTTCCGGTATCGATAGCCCGTCGCGGCAGGGGCCCGCAACTCCCGCCAGGCAAGGGCCGGGGTGGCAAAGGCTGGTGATCGCAGTTTTCGCCGCTCGGGAGGTGCTGAACTGGGGGTCAGGCTGTTCCGATCGGCAAGGTGACGGGTTCTGGCCTGGGCTCCCCGCGCATCTCTATCTACTGGGCCATCCCTTCGACTGACAATCCCCTAATCCCGTTCGGTCTCCTGCGCGCA
>CALAHL010000925.1 GCA_937891725.1 uncultured Rhodospirillaceae bacterium
CACGACCCAGCCTGCCCCGTGATCGGCGGCGTGCCGCACCGCCTCAATCTGTCCCGCGACCGTGTTATCGGTGATTGTCACGCTGACCGGCACCCGCCCGGCTGCAGTCTCGCAGGTCCAGGCGGCCAGATCGCGCTTTTCGGACAGGCTGAGCTTGTTGCACTCGGTCGCCAGCCCGCCGACCGCCAGCCCGTGACTGCCGGCCCGCACCGACGCCTCGACCTGGGCCGAAAACGCCCCCCGATCCAGCCGACCATCGGCGCCGAACAGGGCGTAGAGCATGGGATAAATGCCGCGAATTTGCGTGGCCATGACGAAGCCTCCCTACTTTATTTTCTAAGGATGGTGACCCGCACAGTACCTTCACGCAATCCAGTTGCAGATCACCGAACCCTTGCGCCTATCGCACAACCGCCCAATCTTGGTCGGAACGTCTTGAGGAGAACTCCATGCCCAACCCCGCCCCCGGTTTCCAGCGCAAGCCCGAGCACAGGGTCGCGTTCTCGCCCGCCGGCAAGCACATCACGGCGACCCTGGGCGGCGTGGTGGTGGCGGAGAGCGACAGCGCGCTGCTGTGCGAGGAGAGCAACCACGAGCCGGTCTACTACATTCCGATGACCGATTGCCGGGTCGACCAGTTCATCCCGACCTCGAAGAAGACCTACTGCCCCTACAAGGGCGAGGCCAGCTACTGGACGCTCTCGGTCGGAGACGCGTCGGCGCGGGATGCCGCATGGTCCTACGACACGCCCTATGACGAAGCCCTGCCGATCAAGGGCCACGTGGCGTTCTACACGGGAAAGCTCGACGGGTTCGAAGTCACCTGATCACCTGGGCCGGATCGCGCTATATCTCCGGTATGACCGACCGAACCCTAACGTCCACCCTGCCCCCGATCTTCGCCGACTGGTTCGCGCAGAAGGACTGGGCGCCGCATCGCCATCAGATGGAGATGCTGGCGGCGGCGCGGGCCGGGCAGTCGGCGCTGCTGATCGCCCCCACCGGCGGCGGCAAGACCCTGGCCGGTTTCCTGCCGACCCTGGTCGAGCTGGCGGAGGCGCCCCGCGACGGGCTCCACACGCTGTACATTTCGCCGCTCAAAGCGCTGGCAGTCGACATTCACCGGAACCTGACCACGCCGATCGAGGAGCTGGCGCTGCCGGTCACCGCCGAGACCCGGACCGGCGACACGCCCGCCCACAAACGCACCCGCCAGCGCCACACACCGCCGAACATCCTGATGACCACGCCGGAGAGCCTGGCGCTGCTGCTGTCCTATGCGGATGCGGCACGGGTGTTTCGCCACCTGCGCTGCGTGGTGATTGACGAGCTGCACGCGCTGGCCGGCACCAAACGGGGGGAGCTGCTGGCGCTGGGTCTGGCCCGGCTGTCCAGGCTGGCCCCGGAGACCCGCAGGGTCGGCCTGTCCGCCACCGTGGCCCATCCGAAGGCGCTCGAGGCCTATCTCTCCCGCTCCGGGACATCCGGCTCCGAGGACGTGGCACTGGTGCGTGGCGGCGAGGCGGCCCGCGCGGAGGTCAAGATCCTGCTGCCGGACGGCACCCTGCCCTGGTCGGGCCATATGGGGCTGTACGCCATCGACCGGATCTACGGCGCCCTGAAGACCGCGAAAACCACGCTGGTCTTCGTGAACACCCGGGCTCAGGCGGAGCTGATCTTCCAGGCCCTGTGGAAGGCGAATGACGACAATCTGCCGATCGCCCTGCATCACGGCAGCCTGGCGGCGGAACAGCGCCGCAAGGTCGAGAACATGATGGCGCGCGGCGGGCTGCGGGCGGTTGTAGCAACCTCCTCGCTCGATCTGGGGATCGACTGGGCGGCGGTGGATCTGGTGATCCAGGTCGGCGCGCCGAAAGGCGCCTCCCGGCTGCTGCAGCGGATCGGCCGGGCCAACCATCGGCTCGACGCGCCCAGTCGGGCGCTGCTGGTGCCCGCCAACCGGTTCGAGGTGTTGGAATGCAAGGCCGCGATGGATGCGGTCAACGCCCTGGAGCTGGACGGGGACGAACCGCGCCCCGGAGGGCTCGACGTGCTGGCCCAGCACGTGTTGGGCAGTGCGGTGGCCGGCGGCTTCAACCCGGATCAGCTCTATGCCGAGATCACCTCCGCCGCCCCCTATGCCCATGTCGATCGGGCCACGTTTGACGATGTGGTCGATTTCGTGCGCTCCGGCGGCTACGCGCTCAAGGCCTACGAGCGGTTCCAGCGCATCCGACTGGACGAGAACGGAGTCTATCAGCTGGTCAACAAACGAGTGGCGCAATCCTACCGGATGAACGTCGGCACCATCGTCGAGGCCACCACCCTGAAGGTCCGTCTGGGGCGTGGCCGGGTCCTGGGGGAGATCGAGGAATACTTCGTCCAATGGCTCCGCCCCGGCGACACCTTCCTGTTCGCGGGCCGTTTGCTGGCCTTTCAGGGCCTGCGGGAGCAATTCGTCGAGGTCACCCTCGGCCCCGGCACCAGCAAGGAGCCGGCGGTCCCCGCCTATATGGGCGGCAAGCTGCCCCTGACCACGCAACTGGCGGACCGTGTCCGCGGCCTGCTGCAGGACGACGGCATGTGGCCGACCCTGCCGGGCCCGGTCGAGGAATGGCTGGAGATGCAGCGCTGGCGCTCGGTCATGCCGCGCGCCGACAGCCTGCTGGTCGAGACCTTTCCGCGCCGGGATCGGGAATACATGGTGGCGTATACCTTCGAAGGCCGGAACGCCCACCAGACCCTCGGCATGCTGCTGACCAAGCGGATGGAGCGTCTGGGATACGGCCCGCTCGGCTTCGTCGCCACCGATTACGTGATCGCGGTCTGGTCGGTGAAGCCGGTCACCGACGTGGCCGCCCTGTTCGACCAGGACATGCTGGGCGACGATCTTGAGGAATGGATGGCGGAATCGAGCCTGCTCAAGCGCACCTTCCGCAACGTGGCGGTTATCGCCGGGCTGATCGAGCGCAAACTGCCGGGGCACGAGAAGACCGGCCGGCAGGTCACCTTCAATTCCGACCTGATCTACGACGTTCTGCGCAAGCACCAGCCCGACCACATCCTGGTCCGCGCCACCCGCGAGGACGCCGCCCGCGGCCTGACCGACATTCACCGCCTGGGCGCCCTTCTGATGCGGGTCCAGGGCAAGATCGACCACCGGGTGCTCGACCGGGTCTCCCCGCTGGCCGTGCCGGTCCTGCTCGAAGTCGGCAAGGAACAGGTTTCGGCAGGCGGTGCCATCGAGAACCTGATGGACGACTTCGCGAACGACCTGATCGAGGAGGCCACCGGCGGCGACATGCAGGGGGGATTGCAGGTGTAGGGGATGGACGCCTTTTCACCCCTTCCTCTTCGGTCTTGCAGTCTTCAGTCCAGAGCCACAGCCGGACAGTTGAACGTCACGGTATAGCTCGACGTTTTGGCGTCGCACTGGAACAGGCCGTTCTGGTCGTCATAGGCCCAGGTATAGGCGGGGCTGCACATGGTCGGCACTTTGGTGACGTAGTTGGTTTTGCCCACAGCGGCGGCGCATTCCGACTTTGGCGTCCCCGCCGGACAGCAGAACGGGACCACCTTCGGGCCGGTCGAGGCAGATGCAGCGTAGTCCGTGTTGCCCCAGTTGTCGGTGCTCAGTTTCGAGCATGGGGAATAGCAGCCCGCGATCTTCCCGGTGTTCGGGTTCTTCAAGGTCAGGTTCACGCTGGTCAGTGAGCTGTCCACGGCACTGAGATCTTCGGTCGTGCAGGACGACAACAGCAATCCGCTGCAATCGACCACATTCTTTGGCGGAGCTTTGGCGCAGTTTTGCGCGTCGATCTCCACCTTGTAGGGCAAGGTCCAGCCGTCCACGTTGCTGGCGTCGAAATAGTCCTGATCGCTGATCCGCGGCCGGTTGCCGTTTTTGTCATAGGCGGCGGAAGGGTTGGGAATACAGGAACTTGGGTCGCTCGCGCGGCAGCCGAATGTCCCCTCGAACAGGGAATCGACCGCAGGCGCGCAGCCCGGAGCCGCACAGCCCGGCGCGGGGCCGTTGACCTGAGATAGACCGCCACTGCCGCCGATCTCGCAGTCAAACCAGCCTTCCGCCGGCGTATCGCCCGCGGCGTTAGGCTTGCAATTGAACGCCGGCCAGGCGCGATAGCCGATCAGGCCTGAATCCGGAATGTCATGGGTGATCGACTTGCCGGGCTGTACCAGTGTGGCGGCCGGCATGTCCAGGTGCTGGTAGACCGCCGTCCCGGTCTTCTTCTCCTGAACCGAAGCCGTGGTGACCTGCCAGGCGATCCAGATCGGGGCCGCCGTGCAGCCGTTCGTGTAGGTCACCCGGGCTGTCGACGGCGTGTTCGGGAAATACTTGGTGTCCGCCAGAACCTCACCGCCGAGC
>CALAHL010000926.1 GCA_937891725.1 uncultured Rhodospirillaceae bacterium
CACCTACATATCGCCCCTCGCCATTCTTCAACACGCTACGCTGACATTGCCTTTTGAAATGGGGCGTTGACATCGGTGGGGGTTCGTCAAAAGACTAAAAGAAGAAGTCCAAGAGCCTATGAGGGCCGGGTTCAACCGGCCGAAACAAAAAAGGGTCATCGATCCTCGGTGATCCATTGGGAGGAATGCATGCGTAAGATTATCGCAACCGCTCTCGCGGTCGCAGCGGTGTCGGCTATCGGCATTGCCGATGTCCAAGCCAAGACAATGAAGGTTCAGGCCAGCTCGAGCCCGGGTGACTGGGCGCACCGGTTCATGACTGACGGCTGGCAGCAGAAAGTCGGCATCATGACCGGCGGCAGCCTGGAGCTGGAAGTTCTGGCCACCAAGGCAGTCGTTCCCCACCGGGAGACCATTGATGCGGTCGCCAACGGTATCCTCGACGGCGATCTGAACGCGGTGTCCTATTTCGCGGGTCGCGATCCGGCCTTCGGCATCATCGGTGACCTGATCGCCGGTTATGACACCCCGGAGCAGGTTCGGATGTTCTGCCAAGAGGGCGGCGGAAAAGAGGTCCTTCAGAAGCTCTATGACAAGCACGCCAACGGCCAGATCCATGTGATCGGCTGTGGCCCGTACACCAAGGAAGCGCTGGTCGCCAAGGTTCCGATCCGGACCGTGGAAGACCTGAAGGGCATCAAGATCCGGTCGCCGGAAGGTCTGGCAGCCGACGTGTTCCGCCGGGCTGGCGCCGCTCCGGTGTCGATTCCGTTCTCGGAAGTGTTCACCTCGCTCGACAAGGGCATCGTGGATGCGGCCGACGCCTCGGCCTTCGTGAACAACGAAGCCTCCGGCATGCACAAGATCGCCAAGTTCCCGATCTATCCGGGCATCCACTCCATGTCGGTCCTGCAGTTCGTCGTGAACAAGGATTACTGGGAGAAGCTGAGCGAGCAGGAGCAGACGGTTCTCGAAGTCTGGTTCGTCGCGGCCTACACCACCATGCTGCGGCAGGCTGATCTTCAGGATCGCGATCTGGTGGCCGAGTACAAGAAGTCCGGCGAGGTCGAGATCGTCGACTGGTCGACGGAAGACCGCAGAAAGTTCCGCGAAATCGCGGTGGCGGCTTGGGAGGATGCGGCCAGCAAGTCCGATCTCGCCCGTGAGGCTCTGAATGCGCATCTGAGCTACATGCGACGGATTGGCCTGCTCGACTGATCTTCCTTCACGCTTGACGCGGGGCGGAGGCCGTTCAAAGCGGTCTCCGCCTTGTCGTGTCTGGCTCAATCTAACGGCTGGACGCGAAGCAAGTGACTTTTTCCGGTCCGACACTCCGAGGAACTCCTGATGAGCGCCTTCATCTCCCGTTTTAGCCAGTTCTCCGGGTTGGCGGTTGCACAACTTTATCTGGTGGTTGCGGCCATCACGATGTACGAGGTCGTCGCGCGTTACCTCTTCCACGCGCCCACGCAATGGGCGTTCGAAATGGTAATGGTGCTCTGCGCGACCGCGTGGATGGTCTCGGCCGGATATGTGACTCTCAAGAACCGTCACATTGGTATCACCGTCTTTTACCTGATGGCGTCCGACCGCACGAAATGGGGCCTGGACCTGTTCGCGCTGGTGCTGGGTGTCGTCGCGGTCTTCCTCCTGACCAATGACACGTTTGGCCGTGCCCTGGATGCGATCGACAATGTCGAGCGCGCGGGCAGTGCCTTCAACTCGCCAGAGCCCACATTGCTGAAGACCGCCTTGTTCCTCGGGGCGACGGCCTATCTGCTCCAGATTCTGGTCAACCTCTATCAACACTTCGTCAATCCGATCGCCCGTATTCTGGTCGCGATCGTCGCGGCCGTGTTGGTCGGGCGCCTGGTGTTGTACGGCGTAGGTCATTATTTCGACGGGTTCTTCCTCTCGCAGTGGGCCGATCAGGTGGTCGGATGGATCGCGGAAGCGTTTGATCCACGCCAACTGATCAATATTCGGGACTATGACATCGGGACCGTGAGCCTGTTCATCGTCGCCGCCTTGTTGGCACTGATGATGACCGGCATGCCGCTGGGTGTGGTCACCCTGCTGATCTCGATCGTCTGCGCCCTGCTGTTCTTCGGTCCGAAGGGAATTTATCTGGTCTCGACCAATGCGTTTGGTCTGCTGGAATCCTACCCGCTGATTGCGGTGCCGCTGTTCGTCTTGATGGCGTCGATCCTGGAGAAGGCCGGTATCGCGGAGGATCTGTTCGACGCCATGTCGGTGTTCGCCGGAAATCTGCGGGGTGGTGTTGCAGTCCAGACCGTGGTGGTGGCCGTCATCATGGCGGCGATGTCCGGCATCATGGGCGGCGAGATCGTGATGTTGGGGCTGGTGGCCCTGCCGCAGATGCTCCGCCTCGGCTACGACCGCAAGCTGTCGATCGGCACGATCTGCGCCGCCGGTTCGCTGGCCACCCTTATCCCTCCAAGCATCGTGATGATTGTCTACGGCCTGTCGGCCCAGGTCTCGATCGGTGATCTGTTCATGGCGGGGGCGTTTCCCGGTCTGCTGCTGGCGAGTTTCTACATCGTCTACGTTCTGGTGCGGTGCCATCTGAACCCGTCGCTGGCCCCGACCGCCGAGGAAGTGGCGGCCCGGCTCGGTACGGAGACCAAGATCAAGGGGAACCGCGCCGCCGCTGTCGCCATGTCGATCATTGTGATCGGCTGCGTGATGGGATCGATTTATGCCGGTATCGCATCGGTCACCGAGGCCGCAGGTGTCGGCGTCGTCGGCGCGATCATCGTGGCGTTGATCCGGCGTAAGCTGACTTGGGTGATGATGCAGGAAGCCCTGACTCAGACCATGGCGACCGTCGGAACCATCATCTGGCTGATCCTGGGTGCTGTCAGTTTCGTCGGCATCTACAATCTGGTCGGTGGCGGTGAGTTCATGCGCAGCATGTTCGCCGGCCTCGATCTGCCGGCGTTCGGCGTGATCCTTCTGATGATGCTGATCCTGGTGGTGCTGGGCACCTTCATGGAGTGGATCGCGATCGTGTTCATTACCGTGCCGATCTTCGCGCCGGTGGTGGTGGATCTGGCGCCCGAGCTGGGGCTCGATCCCGAATGGGCGGCGGTTTGGTTCGGTGTGCTGTTCGTGATGAACATCCAGATCTACTTCCTGTCGCCGCCGTTCGGGCCGGCCTGCTTCTGGCTTAAGTCGGTGGCCCCGCCGGATATCGAGCTTCAGGAGATCTTCGCGTCGGTGATTCCGTTCATCGGTTTGCAGATCATCGGCCTGGCCATGGTGATGTTCTTCCCGGAGATCGCACTTTGGCTTCCACAGGCGCTCGGCAACTAGAGCGTGAATTTACCGGCTCCAGGCCGCCGCTGCGGCGGCCTGGATGCAAGCGCACTTCCGAGTAAAACCTGGACGATTCAAGGAGAACAACATGGTCCCCGACAACAAAGACGATAGTATGGAGTTTGGCCTATGGCCGACGATCGTAGGTCTTACTCTAGCCACGGTGATTTTTTTAACTATGTTTGCCTTGGCAACCGGATTTTCGTAAGCGGAAGGGCGGATAGCGACCTATCGGGAATCCTGGTTGATCGGGTGTTACTCTTGCAATTTACTCGAAATGAGGGTTTAACTCCGCAACTTGGGTGGCCTGGCTCGAAATCGGATGGATTTGGGGGGCCGGGAGTCAGGTTCGGCGCAGCAGAAGCTGGTGCGTACTCGGATCTCCGCCCGCTCGGGAGACAGTAGTCCTTCAAAGGAGACGCACATGTTCAGAATGATTGAGGCCTGGAAGCCGGTTGCCGCCGGCATGGCGATGTTGAGCTTGGCCGCTTGTGCAGGCACACAACTCGACGCCGCGAAGAGCGTGTCGCCGGATGGCGCCGATGCTTTCAGCACGAACCTCTACAAAGAATATATCGCCCTTGCGCAGATGGAATTTGATGAGGGCGACTACGAGGATTCCGACGTGTTTGCCGAGCGTGCGATGGCCGCTGCCGGCGGCGCGCCGACCCTGCCGGAAGAGCTTGGCGTCCGCGATATCCCCAAGAAGTATCAGGGTGAGATTGCCGAAGCCCGCCGAAATCTGATGACGGCCCTGGATGCCGGTGGCCGGACCGGTACCCCGGACCATGCGGCCCGTGCGCAGGCCATGTTCGATTGCTGGACGCAGGAAGCCGAGGAAGACATTCAGCCCGAAGACATCAAGTGGTGCCGTGATCGGTTCGAGGCCGCTCTGGCTCTCATGGGCCCGGCTCCGGAACCGGTGGTTTCGTTCCTGAACTACACGGTGTACTTCGGTCTCGACAGCACCGCGATCAGCAGCGAGTCGAATGCGACCCTGATGGACGCCGCCACCGCTGCCAAGGGCATGCCGGCGGGTTCGGTGACCGTCTCCGGTTACGCCGATCGTTCGGGTGAGGCTGCCTACAACCTGGCTCTCTCCGAGCGCCGGGCAAATGTGGTCGAGACCGCTCTGAAGAAGCTGATGGGCACCACCGCGGCGATCTTCACGCTCGAGGCTTTCGGTGAGAACCAGAATAAGGTCATCACTCCGGACGGCGTCGTGAACGAGAAGAACCGTCGTGTGAAGGTCGAGATCCGCAAATAAGCGGTCAACGTCAGTCCAAATTCCGCAAGGGCGGGTGCTTCAGCACCCGCCCTTTTGCGTTCAGGTGGCGAATCCGCCGAACGCTGCGATTGCCCGGTGGCGTGATCATAAAGCGATCCCGCCGCTGGACTATGGTCGGCTTCAGTGCTTGGCCATCCAGTCGTCGACTTCGCGCTCGGCCACTTCCTTGGACTTGCCGTACTTCTGCTGCAGCAGCCCTACGAGCTCCGTCCGATTGCCTTCGATGCGATCGACCTCATCATTGGTCAGGTCGCCCCATTGCTGCTGGGCCTTACCCTTCATTTCGTTCCACTTACCTTTGACTTGATCCCAATTCATCGGTCTTCCTCCATGGGTGACGTGTGAATCAGAAACGCCTTATAAGCTTGATGGTTCCCGCAAATAGACCCGGGCAACGGCCTGGTCGGCGGCATGACCCATTGAACGGATAAGGGCGGAATGACCGCGCTGACCATGGGAACCCGCCGAAGCCGCGAGCCGAACTACTGAAGTCGGGGTGTCTCGGGCTCCGGATCCTCGAAGACCGGCGCTACGGCCATGGGGGAGGCCTGGTGGTGCACCAGCCGCCAGCTTCCCGCCTCCTGGGATAGTGTCCCGTGAAGTGGTGTCTGAGGCGGCCTGACGCCTGTCTCCGGCGGTTGCCGTCGCCGAGTTATTCCGCAGCCAGCTGCAGCGGGTCAATGTCGTCAGGCTTGCACAGATCTGCGACGCTCTCCATGCTCATGTAGCGCCGGGTTACGGCCCACTCGTCATTTTGCTCCAGCATCAATGCGCCGACGAGGCGGGTGACGGCTTGTTCGTTCGGGAAGATGCCGACGACGTTGGTCCGGCGCTTGATCTCCTTGTTGAGGCGTTCCAGTGGGTTCGTGCTGTGCAGCTTGGTTCGCAGCTCCTTGGGGTAGGCCATATGCGCGAGGACGTCGTCCTCGGCGGCGTCCATGAGTTCCGCGAGCTTCGGTGCCTTGGGCCGGAGGCCCTCGGCGACCTTGCGCCACTGGGCGCGGGCGGCCTCTTCGGTTTCCTGGGAGAAGG
>CALAHL010000927.1 GCA_937891725.1 uncultured Rhodospirillaceae bacterium
CCAGGTTCGGTACGAACGCCCGCAGCACGGTGAACACCAGCCGTTGGCTCGACGGCGCAAGCAGGACGGTGGCCAACCGGCTCTTCCAGGTGCCGCCGAACCCGAACAGCGCGCCGATGCCCTTCAGCAACAGCCGTATCGCCGACACCAAACCCTCAAGCAGAATCAGAAGAGTGTTTGCAACGGTCATTACGACGTTGATCAGGAAGGTCATGCTGCTCTCCAGCTTCTTTACGTGGGGCTAAGTCGGGTCGACGCTGCCCATGGCGATCATCTGCAAGGCGGTCATGCTGGGCAGGAAGAAGTAGTCGCCGCCTTTGGTGGTCACGAATTGCGGCATGGCCGGGCAGACGAAGGGCGGGTTGCCGGAAGCCGGGTCGGCGGCAATCACGAATTTCGACCTCTCATCGTGATTGCCGAGGATCGGGCAGGTGTCGTTGCCGACATTGAAATCCAGGCCGTACTGGATCCATTGCTGTTGCACGAATTCGAACTGCCGGAAAATGCTGGTGCAGACCACGATGAAGATGATTCCATGGTCGCCATCGTCCGGGGAATCCGGGTCGAACGTGCCGTAAGGCAGGCCCCGCCGCAGGATGCGCCGCCGCTTGTTCAGCGACGAGCCGGAATGGCTGCTCATGTTCGGCGATGTGATGTTTGGGTCCAGCATGTCGCGGGTGTTGGCCCGGCGCATATGGGCGGAAACCGGGCACTTGATGCCGTCGAGATCGTCCGCGAACTTCCAGTCCATCAGCTCGATTTCAAAAGCGGTCTTGAGTGCCTTCAAGCCCGCGATGTCGCCCTTCTTTTCGAGCTCTTGTTGCTCTGACTTCCATTTCGCGTTGAACGCTTCCCAGTCCTTGTAGGTCGGCGCCTTCATCAGCGGCACGCCGTCGGGCCAGCGGCCGACCAGCTTGGCCTTGATCGTAAAGCTGGCCTCGGTCTTGTCGACGCCCATGACCTGAGCGTATTGGTCGGCCATCTTGTCGACGTAATCCGCGAAGGATTTCGTATTCTGGTGCAGCTTCCGGTACACCATGAAAGTGCCGTTCTGCGTGAATTCCCAAGGCTTGGAGGCGGGCGGCAGGCCCTGCGACTCGTCGGCGAGGCCGATGATGAATTCACCTGGGGCGATCGGGGCCCACTTCTGATCCAGTGTGATCTTGCCGCGTCCGATCACCTTGATCTTCTCGATCTCCGGCGGATACTGGCCCGCGAAGACCGGATTGCCCAAGCCGTCCGTATAGCCAAAGTGCTCCTTGCCGGTCATCTGCTTCTTGCCGTCGGGACCGTCGACCAGCTTGGCGGCAGCGTCCTGATAGTCCGCGCCGTCCGGCCCGTTGCCCGGCAGAATCTTGACCCCGCCATTCGAGGCGCAGAGATCCCGAAGCCATTGGGTCTGCTCCTCCAGCTCAGGGACTGCCGCACCGGTCGTGTCGTCGATGGACGCGTTCATCGAGATCATCATGTGCATGTCGTCGGCGGTGCCGCCAAGACCGGCGTGCCGCCACACCGGATCCCAATGCTCCGGCCCGCTTGCGTTGACATCACCGAGCATGTCGCGCCGTTTCGCCATCCCGTCGATGAATTCGTCGGGCAACTCCCGCAAGGTGCGGGTCGGCAATCCCAAAGCCAACAGCCCCCAGAACGTGAACGTGATGTTCAGGGTGACAGGCGGGCGGGGCAGAAAATCCCCATCTGGATGGTTGTTGCTGCCCTGGTCCCAGCGTTCGGCGGTCGTGACTTTCTGACGGATCACGTCGACGAAGGCGCGGCCCTTGTCGCCGTCCGAGATATTCAGAAAAAAGTATCGGGCTCTGGCATATCCGTATCCGCCATAGGCACGCACGATATTGCCCTGGAGGTCGGCGAGATTCAGGTCTCTGGATTGGGTCCTTTGGACGGTCATTTCGCATCTCCGGGAAAGCTGGCCAAGACTCCGGGCGTCTGGGTCGGGCTGTCGAGATCGGCCGGCTTGTTCGCCGCGAGGAAAGCGCCGAAGGAGGCGTGCAATGCGTCCGCCGGTTTGCCCTGGTTGTCGATCACGAAGTGGACGAATCGCTGTTGCAGATAGATCGCCTTCAGCACCGATTTGAGATCCGAATTGGGTGCCGCCGGGAACGGCTTGGCGCCCGCCTTCATCACGCTGCGATAGGCCAGGACGACCATCAGCACCGTCAGGCCGAGCCCGATCAGGGTCAGACCGCCCCAGGACCAGCCGCTTGGCAGCCAGCCGCCCACATTCCCGCCGAACGCCTCGCACAGCCACATCAGAAAGCTGACCAGCCCGACCACCAAAGGGATGCCGACCAGGAACCCCCAGAATTTGGCCGGGAACACCGGCAGGGGCGGCGGGGTGATCCAATAATCGTTGAACGACATGGTGGTCTCAAGCTGGCAGGAGTCGATGTATCGGCAGAACCCGGCGGCATCGGTGACCATCTTGAAGCCGTAGCAATGCTCGAAGACGGCCCGAAGCTCGTCGCCCATCTGCTCCCAAAGCTCGCTCAGATAGCGATCGCGCTCGGCTTTGCTGCCGTCGGCGGAATCGAAATCCAGCGCCATCAGCAGGAAGGGAGAGCCAATCACATCGACCGGTTGCGGGATGATCGGGTTGGTCCCGTCGATCGCGTTCAGGATCGGGTCCGACGGGGTGCGCCCGTTATAGGCCGGGTTGTTGATCACGGAAAACCGGGCGAAATGAGTCTTGGTGTTGCGGGAGAACGGACTGTTGATCCCGGTCTCGATGCTCGGTCCCGATTGCAAGGCGGTCGGTAGGGTCGCGAGCGTCATGCGCAGCGACTGTTCGGACGAGATGTGCTCACCTGCCGCGTCGACGATGTCGTCATTGCGGACCGGAGCGAGCACGGTCAGAAAGTAGTGGCCTCCATCGAAATTTGGCATCGATCTTACCCCGCTTTCTTTTTGGCGGCTTTTTTCGTGGGCGCCTTGCCCCAGCGCGCCTTCACATAGGGTTGGCGGTTGCGATCGGCGGCGAGGCTGGCATTGCTGGCCGCCGGGCCGACCCCGACCGATCCGAGATCGTTCTGCACCGACACAAGCGCGGTCTTGTAGGCTTCGGCGAACTGCTCGGGGGTCATGCCGCCGTGCTTGGTCTCCAGGTCCTTCAGGGCCTTGAACACCCGCAGGGACGCCTTGATGTCGCGCTGAGCGGAGCCCGGGGTGGCGTTGTAATAATAGTCGGTGCTGATCTGGTTGGCGGTGATGTACTGCTTGAACGGCGATACCGGGATCGAGTGCGGGTATTTGGTGGCCGACCACCAGAACAGGTCCAGCCCATTCGGAATCCCGTCGGAGAATGCGTCGATATACTGGTCCCAGGTGCCGTTGAAGTTGCTGCAGAACAGCATGTAGTCGTTCTCGATCTGCTGGCGGCCCTGACCCAGATCCGGCCACTGATTCCGTTTGATGATCACCCAGCGTGCGAAATGGATGATCGACAGGCCCAACAATCCGCTCAAGGTTGCGGGAAGGGCGCGCCCGACCATGAAGACCAGCCGGTTTATCCAGGTCCATCTGGGTTCCGACGGCGTGACCACGTTCATGGCATAGGCCTTACCCGCGACATTGGACATTTGTATCCTCCCTGGCCGTCATAGGGTGCGGTGCCGCCGGCACCGCCGCGTTCGGATCACCCGCTTCAGTTCGGAGTCTTGAAACCCGGCAACGGAATTCGGAACTCGTCGTACATCTGCTGGACATATTTTCCGGCGGGACGCGCCCGCAATTCTTCCATCACGGAACTCATGGTCTTCGGGACCTTGTCGATGGTCGGCAGATGGCCCTGATCCGACATTCCCCAAGTGGTGTGCCGTCTGACATGAAG
>CALAHL010000928.1 GCA_937891725.1 uncultured Rhodospirillaceae bacterium
TGGCGTCTTGGATCGCCTGCCAGATCACCTGCGGGGTGGCCGGCATATCGATATGCTCCAAGCCGGTCGCATCGTAGAGTGCGTCGACCAGGGCGCAGATCACCGCCGGCGGCGCGCCGATGGCACCCGCCTCGCCCGAGCCCTTGATGCCGAGCGGATTGGTGTTGCACCGCACGTTGTGGATGTTGAAATCGAACATCGGGACGTGGTCGGCACGCGGCATGGCGTAATCCATGAAGGATCCGGTCACCAGCTGCCCGCTGTCCGCATCGTAGATGGTCTGTTCCCACAGCGCCTGACCGACACCTTGGGCGATCCCGCCGTGCACCTGACCGGCCAGCAGCTTCGGATTGATGATCTCCCCGAAGTCATCGACGATGGTGTACCGGACGATCTCGCTGATACCGGTGTCCGGATCGACCTCCAACTCGACCACGTGACAGCCGTTCGGATAGGTTGGAGCTTCCGGCGTGCGCTCATGGATCTCGTCCAGGCCCGGTGCCATGCCCTCTTCGAGATTACCGGACTCCTTCGAGGCAGCCTCGACCTCCTCCAGGCTCATGGTCTTGTCGGTTCCGGCTACCGTGAAGGCTCCGTCACTGAACTCGATATCCTGAGGTGCAGCTTCCATCACATTGGCCGCGATGATCTTGGCCTTATCGACGATCTGCCGACCCGCAAGAAGCACAGCGGCGCCTCCCACAGGCACCGAGCGGGAACCGCCGGTCATTCCCGGAGGAGTGCCGTCGGTATCGCCCTGAATGACCTTGATCCGACCGGCCTCGGCGCCGATTGTGTCGGACAGGATCTGGGCATAGGCGGTTTCATGGCCTTGACCGTTGGACTGGGTCCCGATCCGAATCTCGATGGTGCCGTCATCGGTGAAGCGGATATCGGCCGTTTCCGGATTGCCGCCGCCACACTTCTCGATATAGTAGCCCATCCCGATGCCGCGCAGCTTGCCACGTGAAGCCGCTTCCTTGCGCCGTGCCTCGAAACCCTTCCAGTCGCCCTTCTCCATCGCCTCCCGCATCAGCGTCTCGAACTCACCCGAGTCGTAGACGTTGCCGAGCGGCGTGGTGTACGGCATGGCGTCGGCCGGGATGAAGTTGCGCGAGCGCACCTCGTCCGGCGAGAGATTCAGCCGGCGACCGACCACGTCGATCACCCGCTCGATCAGATAGGCCGCTTCCGGACGTCCGGCACCGCGATAGGCGTCGGTCGGCGTGGTGTTGGTCAGCACGCCCTTCACATTCACGAACACTTTCGGGATCTTGTAGACACCGGACAGCATGTGGGTCCCGGCATTGGTCGGGATGAAGGCGCCCATGTGGCTGAGATAGCCGCCGAGATTGGCATAAGTCGTGACCCGCAGCGCCTGAATGACACCCTGATCGTCGACCGCCGCCTCCGCATAGGAGACGTTGTCTCGACCCTGGATGTCGCTCATGAACGCTTCCGAGCGCTCAGGATTGTACTTCACCGCGTGCTTCAGCTTACGCGCGGCCCAGGCCACCAGGGCGTGTTCCGGGTACAAGAAGATCTTCATGCCAAAGCCACCGCCCACATCGGTCGTGCGGCAACGCAGCTGGGTCGGTTCGATCTTCAGGATCTTCTCGGCCAGGATCTTATGGAAGACATGCGGGCCCTGGGTCGAGGACCAGACGGTCAGGTGATCCCGATCCGCATCGTATTCGGCGATTACCGGTCGGGTCTCCATCGAGTTGACCACAATCCGGTTGTTGACGATCCGAACGTCGACCTTGTGGGCGGCGGTCTTGAAGGCGTTGTTCACGCCGTCCTCGTCGCCATTGACCCAGTCGAACGCCACGTTGTTGGGAATATGATCGTACAGCTGCGCAACCCCGGCCTTGGACGATCCCTCAGTGTCGGTGGTAGCATCGAGCTCATCGAATTCGACCTCGATCAACTCGGCTGCCTCACGGGCCTGTGCCGCCGTCTCGGCGATCACCAGGGCTACCGGCTCACCGACATGGCGGACATTGGTCTTGGCCAGAATCGGGCGTGGGGTATCGGCGCGCGGGCTGCCGTCGCGGTTCGGTGCCGGGGGGACACAGGGCAAATCGCCCAGACCGTCAGCCTCGACGTCCTTACCGGTGTAGATTGCTTTCACGCCCGGCACGGCCATCGCAGCCGCAGTGTCGATGCTCTTGATCTTGCCGTGCGCGACCGGCGAGCGGAAAATAGCGGCCCGCAGCGCACCCTCCACATTGATATCGTCGGTATAATTGCCGGTTCCCATGAGCAACCGCGCGTCCTCGACGCGATTCACACCCTGACCGATTGCGAACTTCACCATGCCGCCTGCCTCCGCTTCATGCTCACTGAGGGCCGCCACCCGGGATAGGGAAGCCAAGACCCGATTTGGGACGGATGCAAATTCGCACCCGTGAATAGCTTTCATAACACGCCGACCGGCGCCGAAATTCTTCTCCCCATCGTAACGATGGGGGCACCCTTCCCTCAACCCTCATTCCGGTAGAAATAAATTCTAGCTGGGAAACGCGCCACGACCAGCCCCGGATGCTATGAAGGACTGCAAATACCAACAGGCATGACGTGACCGAACAGCGCACCACCCCGTCCATCCCTCTGACCGCGATCCTTTTGCTGGCCATGATCGCCGTCCTGTGGGGCTTCAACTGGCCGATCATGAAAGTCGGGCTGGAGGAAATCCCGCCCTGGATCTTTCGCGGCAGTGCCAGCCTGGTTTCGGCCATGGGCCTGTTCGCCATTGCCTGGATGAACGGCAGCTCGATCCGTGTGCCGCGCGCCGAATGGCGAGGCCTCACGGTCGCGTCGGTCCTGAACATGGCGCTGTGGAACATCCTCGTGCTTTACGGGATCGACCTGATGGACGCCGGACGGGCGGGCATCCTCGCCTACACCATGCCGCTTTGGGCCACGGTTTTCGGCGCACTGATCCTGAAGGAGCGTCTGGGACCGCGCGCCATGGTCGGCTTGGCGCTGGGGATGGGCGGGATGGCGCTCTTGTTCTGGCAGGATATCGACGTGCTGGCCGGGCCGCCCTTGGGGCCACTGCTGGTGGTGGCCGCCGCCATGTGCTGGGGTGGCGGGACCGTTGCGATCAAGCGGGCCAACCTGTCGGTGCCGATCACCGTCTCGGTCGGTTGGCAGCACATCATCGGTGGTGTTCCGATCATGATCATAGCCCTGATCTGGGATCTGCCGAAAATGGGCGAAGTCACGCTCTGGCCGGCGATGGCGGTGGTCTACAACATGACCGTGACCGGGATCCTCTGCTACTGGGCCTATTTTAAGGTGGTCTCGCTGCTGCCAGTTGTGGCCAGCACGGTGGGCACCATGATGGTTCCGGTCATCGGGGTCTTCGCAAACGCCTGGATCTTCAGCACCAGCCCGGCCCTGTTCGACTACCTGGCGCTCAGTTGCGTGGCGGGCGCGGTGTTCCTGGTGATGACGCGGCGCAAGCGGTAAGCACTACTCAACCGACGCCGTCACCAGCGTAATGTTTCGGTACGCGAGGTAGTATTTGTAGATATTGCGGACGTAGCGCACCGGCTCACGGCTGACGACACGGGCGGCGGCGCGCTCGACATTGCGGAACCACCGGTTCGGGTCAAGCCCCATCTCCTCGGCCTGCTGACGTGCTTTCTCGATATTGGCAGGACCGGCATTATAAGCCGCCAACGCGAACAGCGTGCTGTCGAGATCCGAGAATTCCGGGCCCGAAAAGTAATCGTCCCGCAGCATCCGAAGGTATTTCACCCCGGCATGAATGTTGGTGTCCATGTCCTCGATAGCGGGCAGCTGAATGCGTTTGTCATTCGCGGTTGAGGGCAGGATCTGCATCACCCCCATGGCCCCCGCCCTGCTGCGCTTGGACTGATCGATCCGCGATTCCTGGAAGGCCTGGGCCGCGATCATCAGCCAGTCGAAGCCGTACTCGTCGGCGTATTTCCTGAACAACGGGGTCGCCAGATCGAACCGGTCCCGCAGCCCCTCTCCGGCCGGGCTCTCAATCCAGTCCCGCTCGGTCAGATAGCGCTTGAGCAGGATGTTTCCGAGCAGGGTGCCTTCGCGGATCGTCTCGATAAACGCGTCGACCTTCGCTTTCAGCTTTGGGCTGTTCTTGCGCATCGCCCAGGCGATCTCGCCGCCTTCGTTCACCACCATGTCCGGATGAACCTGGATGTTGTCGAAGAACTGCGTCCAGAACTCAACCTTGTGGTCATCCATGATGATCGCCGGAATCAGACCGACATCGACCATCTCAAGAAGGTCTGAATCCTCCAGTGCCTCATCGACCAAGGTCAGAGGAATGGGGGTGTCCAGGGTACCGTTCAGGCGCGTCAGGCTTTCGTGGTAGCTGCTTGACTCCCGGACATAGATGCCGCCTTGACCGATCAGATCGCTGAAGGTGTCGAGAGGGCCAATTTCGGGCCCGGTCACCAGAATCTCCCGCACCCCGCTGAGGCGCGGGATGGAGAAATCGACCAGTTCCGACCGATCGTCGGTGATCGTCAGATTGGCCGCGATCAGGTCGCCCTCGCCTGCGAGCAGCTTCGGAATCAACTGGTCACGCGCAACCGGTATGATCATCACATCGAGCTTGGGCTTACCCTTCGGACGTTCCTCGTTGAGCGCCGCCTCGAACAGATCGCTTGCTTCCTTGACCCAGCCCAGTTCCTGCGCACCATCCAGGAAATACCCAAGCATGCTGTGGGCGGTCAGGATGCGCACGAACCCTCGCTCCATCATCCCATCATAGTCGCCGGTCCAAGCGACATTCGCGTATGCGATGAGAGCCGTTTCCGCCTCGGGCGGATGCGTCGGTTCGGACGCTCCGGGGCCAGTCGCAGATTGGACCCGCGCATTGGTATCAGATTGGCCGAAGCCCGGCGCAAGCACCAATACGGCCCCCAAACCCAGGACACACAAAACAGCAACAAAAAGAAGATGAATTTTGGGTCTTAGGATCATTCAGTTCTCGCCACCCAAATTGAACACATCTCAAAGCCCCCACATTTGTCCCGGTGAACCGTCCCGGGTTTTCCTGAGGCTGTTTCATTAGGGTCATGCGACCATAACG
>CALAHL010000929.1 GCA_937891725.1 uncultured Rhodospirillaceae bacterium
GGTAGGCAGATATTTTTATTTAAAAACAGATGTTTAAGTAAATAATATGGCGGAGCGGACGGGCCTGGGGTCCAACGTTCTCTAGGGATTAAGCCATTGAATTTATTAAAATCGGAATGAGTTCGAAAGTCATTTGGCTCAAACGGGTCTGGTATCGAACATCAATTGAAGCACCTCTACAATTCCTGGCTGGTTCAAGCCGGAGCACGGTTGCACATGTGTAAAATCTCAATCGAATTATGCGCCTCACCGGGTCATTTCTTGGTGGAAATCAGCACATCATAGCACAAGCTGTTTATACCTTGCACAAGCGGACCGCTGCCCGGAGCGGTTTTTTGGGATGTCCCTTTCCTCCTTGAGGATGCGGATCTCGCGCGGGAGTCGTTCGTTCTCCAGCGTCAGCGCGTGATTGTCGGCCGAGTCCGTATCCGTATCTCGATGCGCGTTCACGCACCTGTTCAAGATCGAAAAACCAAGACAGTTCCAAATCAATCGTTGACGTTATCGAGGCCAATACTCAGCGAAACGGCCACGAGTGCCGCGATCGCCAGCACGATCTGGACGCCCGATACCGCGGCGACGAGGGGTGAGCTTGTGTATTGCACAAGGGCCAGAAGCTCCACGGGGAGCGGCCGGTCGCGGAAGCCGTGGGTGAAGATCGCCACCGACAGGTTGTCGAACCCCTCGACGAAGGTGAACACCGCACCGGCAAGGATCGCAGGCAGCAGGAGGGGGAAGGTCACGGTGCGCAGGCTCTGAAAGGGGGTGGCGCGCAGGTTGGCCGCCGCCTCCTCCAACGCCGGGTCGAGGCGCAACAGACGGCTTTGGACCGTCCGGACCATCACGGCGAGGATGAACACAGTGATCGCGACGGACTGTAGCCAGATCGATGGCGAGACATTGACGAGGGCCCCGGCGAACAGCACCGCGACCCCCAGCACAATCCCCGGCACCATATGCGGCACCAGCACGAAGACCGACAGCGCGGTGGTGCCGCGGAACCGCCCGCGCGCGCAGACGAGCGCGGTGGGCACACCTAGGAGGATGCAGAGGAGCGTGACGGTCAGCCCCACCTGCAGGCTGTTGAGCATCGCATCTACCAGTTCGCCCTGCTCGAAGACCTCGGCATACCAGCGTAAGGTGAAGCCTTCGGGCGGGAAGCTGACAAAAGCGCGGGTGTCAAACGAGATCATCAGAACGATGATCGAGGGTGCCACCAGCAACAGGAGCGAGAACACAGCCACGGCGAGGATCAGGCCGATGCCCAGCGCATCCGACAGGGATGAATGACGAAACAGGCTCATGCGTCGCGCCCCTGGGTCCAACGGGTGAAATGGTTGGTCACCAGCGCGATCGCCACAAGGACGATCAGGCATGTCACCATGAGGATCATCGAACTGACCGAACCCTTGCTCCATTCCAGCGAATAGACGACCTGTTCGTAGATCATGGTGGCCGCGTTCAGGTAGTTGCCGCCACCAAGCAGCTGCGGCACGACGAAGGTGGTGTAGCTCAGCGTGAAGACGAGCGCGGCGCCGGTGCCGATGCCCGGTACGCTCAGGGGCATGATCACGGTCCGCAGCGTACCAAGGTGGGAGGCACCGAGATTGGCCGCGGCCTCCATCAGGCGGGTGTCATGGCGGCTCATCACGGCGATGAGGGGCAGGATCATCACGGGCAGGTGGATCTGCACCATGCCGATCAGCACCGCCCAATGGGTATTCATGATCCGCAGCGGCTGGTCGATCAGCCCCAGGCCCATGAGCGTCGAGTTCACCACGCCCCGTCCGCCAAGTATCACCAGCCAGGCATAGGTCCGCACGATGCCGCTGGTGAGGAGTGGCGCGATGGTCAGCACGAGGATCAGACGTTTCGTCCAGCGCCCGCCGACGAGATAGAGATAGGCCACCGGGTAGCCGAAGAAGACGCAGAGCGCCGTCGTGGTGAGCGCAAGGGTCATCGAACGCTGAAAGGTGGTCCAGTAAAGCGGGTCGGTAAGCGCGTTGGCGATGTATTCGAGGGAAAAGGTCCGCGATGCAATGGCGCCGCGCGACACCTCGATGTCGGAGAAGCCGAGCGACAGCAGGATGACGAAGGGGATGACGGCGACCACGGTCAGCACGATGATCGCGGGCACTGCGGGCCAGATGCCACGACCCGACAAGAGCGCATCGACGATACGCTCGCCCATGCCGTGCGCGCCCGGCAACGGTGTTCGGGACGCCACGGCCATCAGTCGGGATAAACGGCGCAGAGCGCCGGGCTGACGATGTGGAGGCTCACGAGTGCCTCATGGGCAAAGGCGCGCTCGCTCTCGCGGCGCATGGCGACGACCTTGACGACGCCGCCACCATCCGTCTCGACATGCGTTTCGATCAAGGGTCCGACCGGGCGCTGGAAAACGATCTTGCCCGTCCACGGGCCAGCCGACGGCGGGGCGATCTGCAAGTTGTGCGGACGGGCCATCACGCGCACAGGGCCCTGCAGCGCACTCGCCACGCTTTGCCCGTCCGGCAGCGCCACCTGGCCATCGACCACTTGCGCGGGCCAGAAATTGGACGAACCGATGAAATCGGCGACATAGGCGGTGGCCGGACGGTCGAAGATCTCGTTCGGGCTGTCGGCCTGTTCGATCCGCCCGCCACGCATGACGGCGATCCGGTCGCTCATGGTCAGCGCCTCCTCCTGATCATGCGTCACGAAGATGGACGTGAGCCCGAGGCTCTTGATCAACTGGCGCAGCTCGACCTGCATGGTGCCGCGCAGCTTGGCATCAAGCGCGTTGAAGGGCTCGTCAAGCAGAAGGACGCGCGGCTCCATGACCAGAACCCGCGCGATGGCGACGCGCTGCTGCTGCCCGCCCGACAGCTGCGCGGGGTAGCGGTGCTCAAGGCCGACAAGCGACACCGTCTCGAGCGCGGCGGCGACGCGGCGTTCGGCCTCGGCCTGCGCCATGCCCTGCATGCGCAGCGCGTAGCCGACGTTTCGGGCAACGGTCAAATGGGGAAACAGCGCATAGCTCTGGAACACCACGCCGACGGGGCGGCGGTTGACGGGCACGCGCGCCATATCCTGCCCGTCGATGGTGATCGACCCGCCGTCAGCTTCCCAGAACCCTGCGATGCAGCGCAGAAGCGTTGTCTTGCCACATCCCGAAGGCCCCAGCAACGTGACGATCTCGCCTTCGGCGACGTCGAGCGAACAGTTGTCCAGAACAGTGACGGCGCCAAAACGCTTGAAGACGCCCCCGATGCGAAGCACCGGGGACGTCGTCGCGACGATCGTCGCAGGACCAGACGGTCCTTGCATCATGCCGCGAACATGCGGTCAAACGTCTCCACCGTCTCGCCGCGCAGGGGTGCGAAGGACGGCCAGTCGAGAGAGGTCGTGCCGGCCAGCTCTTCGGGGGTCGAGGGCACGTAAGGCGCGGCATCCGCCGGAACCTCGATGCCCTGAACGACGGTGCCGAAGTAGATCGGCGCGCTGCCGGCCATGGTCTGGATCTCGGGCGTGAGCAGGATGTTCGTGAATTCGTGGACGAGGTCGGCGGTCCCCTCGGCGGTGTTCACGAACTGCACGATGTTGGTCGGCAGCATCAGAGGGCCAGGCCCGGACAGCTTGGCGTAGCCGATCGGCAGGCCGGTCGAGGCCGCCAGCGCCGAGTTCACATGCCAGAGCGGTGCCAGATCGACTTCACCGCGTTCGATCATCTGCTGCAGGAGCGGTGGGCTGCGGCCAACCAGCGGGTCAAGCTCCTTCCACTTCTCCAGAGCGAAAGTCATGTCGTTCTGCGCCATGCCGAACGCTTCGCAGGTCGCCGCCAGAACGCCGAGGCCGAGGTTCGATTGCGGGCGGCACATGCCGATGCGGCCCTTGTATGCGCCGCTCCACAGATCCGCCCATGTCGTCGGCGGGGTCGAGATCTTGGTGGTATCGTATGCGATGCCGATGCCTTCGAACCAGATCGGCTGACCGACGTCATAGCCGTAGGGCATGAAGCGTGGGTCGACGTTGGCCGAATTCGGGATGCGTGAGAAATCGAGCGGCTCGAGAACGTCCTCGGCGAGCGCGTTGATGATGGCCGGCGAACCCATCACGGCAAAATCATAGGGCGAATTGCCCCGGGCCGCCTTGATCTGCGCCAGCGCCTCGGCCGACAGGCCGCCGATGACCTGCAGGCTGACGCCGGGATGGCGGCGCCCCAGTTCCTCACCCGCTGCGATGAGCGGGGCATCTTGATCGTTTCCGTAACCGATCATCACGAGTTCGCGTGTCTGTGCGCGCAGGATGGTCGGGCTTGCCAGAGTCGTCGTCGCGGCGAGCCCGCCCAGCACCGTCCTTCGGGTTAGTCTCATTTGTCAGCTCCCTGTGCTGTGGCATCCAGCGGGCCAAGAACCCGCATTCAACCAAGATTAGTTATGTTTTCTTTTTTATCGCAATCTTTCGCAAGAAATCCGAGCGGTCAAGCCAGAATGCTGATTGGCTGACCAGCCCGACAGCCGGACGCACAAAAAAGCGGCGCCTTGCCGATCACGCAAGGATCACGTCGAGCCCCGCAGCACTCAGCGCCGAGACATCCGCGGGCGCCGCGCCAGCATCCGTGACGAAGGTGGAGACCTCGTCGATAGCCGCGATTCGGGCCCCGGCCACGTGGCCGATCTTGCCGTGATCGCCGAGCACGACAGCGCGCCGGGCGGCGGCGAGCATCGCGCGCTTGATCTCCACCTCCTCGAAATGCGCGTTGGTGAAGCCACGTTCGGCATCGATCCCGGCGCAGCAAAGATAGGCGCAATCGGCGTTGACCTGGGCCAGCAGCAGCCCGGCAAAGGGTGGAATCAGCGAGCGGGAGCGCGGGTTGCGGCCGGTCTTCTTGATCGTCCCGCCGGTGAGCATGACCGTGATGCCAGCGTGATTTTCCAAAGAAATGGCTATGTCGAGGCTGTTTGTGATGACAACCACATCATACAGATCCGACGGCAGGGCGAGCGCCATGGCCCGCGTCGTGGTGCCAGCGTCGAGGATGATCGTTTCGCCATTCCGCACCATCCGCGCCGCCATGGCACCGATGCGCTCCTTCTCCTCGCCGAAACTCTGGCTTGGCAACTCGATCGGACGCACAAACCGGGCCGCTTGCACCGAGGTTGCCCCGCCCCGGATCCGGCGCAGGAGCATGCGGCGCTCCAGCGCGTCGAGATCAGACCGGATCGTCACTGCCGAAACGCCCAGAACCTCGGAGAGCCCGGTCACCTCCACCACACGGTCCTTCCGGAGCATCTCGAGGATGCGTTCGTGCCTCGGATTGAGTTGCACCACCTGGCTGGAGTGGGACATGCGAAAACCCTCATAATGCAGTCTTGTGTTTTTTATTTAAGTGACAGATACCGAAAGCAAAGCAATGCGTCACCTGTGCGGTCGCCCGCAACGTCAGGAATACACGAAAGGAAGAGCGCCGTGAGCCTTGAACAACGCCTGCAGGAAATCCGCCGCGAATCGTCCTCTGACGCCGCGGGCGATCCCGAGCGCTTTCGCCGTGTGGCCCTCACCCGGACCGAGATGATGACGCAGGGCGAGGCGATCCGCGCCACACTGGAAGCCAACGCCGCGCCCCTCGCAAAGATCGCAGCAGACCTTGCCGATCGGCCGATCCGCCGGATCGCGATGGTCGGCTGCGGCGACAGCTGGATCTCGGGTCACGGGGTCCGGCACGTCATCGAGCGTATGCTGGGCGCGGTCTGCGAACCCTGCGAAGCCTTCGATTTTGCCACCTACGGTCTCGAGGTGGTGGATGCCGAGACAGTGGTGATCAGCCTCAGCTCCAGCGGCAAGACCGAACCGGTGATCGAAGGGATGAAGGGCGCCCAGGCGCGGGGCGCCTACGCCATCGGCTTGTCGAATACGCTCGGCTCACCGCTGATGGAGGAGTTCCCGGGCGCACTGCACATCCGCGCCACCCGCGGCGGCTGGCCGACCCAGTCGAGCACGGCCGCGATGGCGCTGAAACTCGCACTGGCGGCCGCAATCGCAGAGGCGCGCGGAAAGGATGTCAGCGCGCTTCGGGCTGCCCTTGGTGCCTTGCCCGACCTCGTGGACGACGTGGCGCGCGCGCTTTACGAACCGGCAAGGGAACTCGCTGCACGGCTGGCGCGGGCGGATCTTGTGTTGCTGGCGGGCGCGGGGCCGCATTACGCGCCCGCGGCTTTCGGAGCAGCCAAGCTGAAGGAGCTGGCGCCGATCCACGCCTATGCCTTTCCGCTTGAGGAATACCACCACTACCGCACGCAGAAGGCCGGGGACCCGATGTTCCTTGTCGCGCCTGATGCGGCCAGCCACACCCGGGCCGTGGAAACCGCCATCATGAGCCGGGGCAGCGAGGGGCTGTGCATCGCGCTCGTGCCCGACGGCGAGACCGAGATCGCCGAAATCGCGGATGTCGTATGGCACCTTCCGCCCGTCGCGTGGGAAACCGCCCCGATCCTTTACAGCGTGCCCCTGCACCTGTTTGGCTACCACGCCGCTGTCGAGCGCGACGCGATCGGTCTTGGCGCGCCGCGGCTCGGGGGGTGAAGTGACGCCGGAGCTGGTCACAGTCGGGGGGCTGACGGTCGACAACGTCATTTCCGCCGACGGGCAGGTCGCACTGGCCCGGGCCGGCGGCAACGGCGCCTACTCTGCGGTCGGTGCCCTCATGTGGGCGCCGCGGGTGGGCCTCGTGAGCTGCGCGGTGGAGACCTATCCCCGCGCGACCATCGACCGGCTGGAGCAGCACGGCATCGACCTGGCCGGAGTGACGTGGTCTGACGAACGTCTCACCTCCTGCAACTGGTTCATCTACGACGCGGCCGGCCGCCGGGAAGAAGGGCTGTCCAGCCCGCCCGAGACGCTGGCCGAGGCCGGGTTTCCGACCGACCGCCTGACGCCGTCCGAGGTCGGCCGCTGGCGCGACATCCTCGCCCGGCGCGAGGCGCCTGGCGAGATCAGCTACTCCGCGTTCCGCGTCCGCCATCCGCTGACGCCAGACCAGGTCCCCGATGCGTGGCGCAGGGCGCGGGGCGTCCATCTGGCCCCGAGCCAGCCCGAGGTGATGCTGTCCATGCTCGACGCCTTCGGACCCGGCGGCGCCACCATCACGGCGGACCCGGGCTGGCAACTCGCCGAATTCAGCCTTGACGAGATCGCCCCGATCCTCGCGCGGATCGACGCCTTCCTGCCGAGCGAGGTGGAACTTCACGCGCTGGTCCCCGGGGCCGGGCTTGCCGATGCGCTGGCCGTCATCGCGGCGCGCTGCCCCGGCGCGGTAGCGGTGAAAATCGGGCCGAAGGGGGTCCTGGTCTGGGACCGGGCCGAGGCCCGCCCCGTCGCGGTGCCGCCCCAGCCGACCGAAACGCTCGATCCGACCGGGGCGGGTGACAGTTTCTGCGGTGGGTATCTCGCCGGCCTTGTGGAAACCGGCGACCCCGTTCTGGCCGCCCGCTACGGCGCGATTTCGGCAGCACGAATCGTGGCCTGTTTCGGCGCGGACGGGATGCTGCCCCCTGACCGCGCCGCGCTCCGTGCCACCCTCGCCGAGAAAGTCACCAAATG
>CALAHL010000930.1 GCA_937891725.1 uncultured Rhodospirillaceae bacterium
CGATCGGCCGGAGGGCCCGCTGAAGGTCTCGGGTGCGGCCCCCTATGCGGCCGAATGGCGACACGACGACCTGTGCCACGGCGTCCTGGTCCGTGCCCCCGCCACAAAGGGCCTCGTCACAAATGTCTCCAGCGACGCCGTCGAGGCAATGCCGGGTGTGCTCGCGGTGATCACCGACGAACGGCTGCTGCGCAATCCGGCCCAGGGCATGTCGAACCTGGCCCCAGTGCAAGGCGTGAAAGAGATCGCCTATTTCGGTCAGCCGGTGGCGCTTGTCGTTGCCGAAACCTTTGAGCAGGCACGTCACGGCGCGCAAGCGTTGCGGCTGGAGATTGAGGCAGACAGCGATTTCGCCATCGACCCCGACGCTGTTGAGCCCGAAGTGCCGGATGACAAGCAGTCTGCTATCGGCGATCTCGAAGCGGCAATGCGGGATGCGGTCCATAGTGTCGACGTCACCTACACGACGCCCGCACATACAAGCGCGCCGATGGAACCGCACGCCTCGATCGCCGAGTGGAATGGCGAGAACCTGACGCTGCGCGGCAGCTACCAGATGCTGCGGTTCAACCGCAACGAATTGGCGGACAGTCTCGGGATCGATCCGCAGAATGTCCGCATCCTCTCGCCTTATGTCGGCGGCGGCTTCGGCTCCAAGCTGGGGATCGCGCCCGAGGCGGTCGCGGCGGCCCTCGCCGCGAAGCGGGTTGGACGGCCTGTCTCGGTGGTGATGACGCGTCCACAGGTCTTCGAGACAACGATGCGTCGCTCTGAGACGCGTCAGCGCATCCGTCTCGCCGCCGAGAGCGATGGTCGCCTGACCGGAATCGGCCACGAAGCGCTGGTCTCGAGCCTGTTCGGGGAGGCGTTCTCCGAGCCGGTGACTCAGGCAACCCCCTTCATGTACAGGGCCGCCAATCGCCTGATCGGTCAGAGCATCGCGCATCTGAACCGCACCTGCGCCGGCTCGGTTCGGGCGCCCGGAGAGGCGGTCGGCGTGACGGTTTTTGAGAATGCGATGGACGAACTCGCCGAGAAGCTCGGGATCGACCCGGTGGAGTTCCGCCGGATCAACATTCCGGACGAAGACCCATCCGGAGGTATCCCGTTTTCATCTCATACGCTTGCTCGGGCCCTGGACGAAGGCGCCGCGGCCTTCGGATGGGAAAAGCGGAAACCCGAACCGAAATCCGTGCGCGACGGGGAATGGCTGATCGGCATGGGTATGGCCTCGGCTTTTCGGGTCAACCTGCTGATTGAGGCAAAAGCCCGCGTCACCCTGATGCCCGACGGGACCGCGACCGTCGAGACCGACATGACGGATATCGGTACGGGAACCTACGCAATTCTTACCCAGGTTGCGGGCGAGATGCTCGGTCTCGACGAGCGCCGGGTCACTGTCCGGCTTGGTGATACGGACTACCCGGCCGGATCCGGCTCGGGGGGATCTTTTGGTGCCGCCTCCAGCGGGGCCTCCGTTTTTCTCGCCTGCGAGGAGATCCGCCAGAAGATCGCCGAGAAGATCGGCTGCTCGGAAACGGCGCTCACCATGAAGGACGGCATGGTGACAGCCGACAATCGATCCCAGCCCCTGACGGAGATCCTTTCCGGAGAGCCTCTTGCGGCCGAAGGCCATATCGAGCCGGGGGCCACAGAAGACAAAGTCCGCCAGGCGACCTTTGGAGCCTATTTCGCCGAGGTTGCGGTGAGCGCGGTGACCGGCGAGACCCGCGTGCGCCGTATGCACGGGACCTTTGCGGCGGGGCGTATCCTCAACCCCAAGACCGCGCGGTCCCAATGCATCGGAGGCATGGTCTGGGGGATCGGCATGGCACTGACTGAGGAGCTGGCTCATGACCCGCGCCACGGCCAGATCGTCAACCATGACCTCGCCGAGTATCACCTGGCCGTCAATGCCGATGTGCCGCAGATCGACGTGCTGCTGCTGAACGAGCGGGATGACTGGGCCAATCCCCTGCAAGCCAAAGGGGTCGGGGAACTCGGGATCTGCGGCGCCGCAGCGGCCATCACCAACGCGATCTACAATGCGACGGGCGTGCGGGTTCGCGACTATCCCGCGACCCTCGACAAGATCATCGCTGGATTGGATTGATCGGCTTTGCGGGCCGGTCGGCTTGTCCGATATGCGCGGCGAGTTTCGCAAGATCCGTCTCATGTCGGGCTTGAACACCCAAAGACCACAAGGAGTAT
>CALAHL010000931.1 GCA_937891725.1 uncultured Rhodospirillaceae bacterium
CAAGGGTGCCGCCACTGCTGGCCGGCAGATCCAGGAGCTGAAGATCGAGACACCCATGATCGCCATGACCCACTGCGAGGCGGCGGACGTCGTCGGTAAGTACGGAGCCGGCGCTACCGAGGGCCTGCTGTGCCCGACCCAGTGGGCCGAGACGCTCAGCTACTCCGACCCGCTGATGGGCACGGCCGCCGAATACGATGCCGAGTTCAAGGCGGCGTATCCGGAGTACAAGACGGTTCCTTACCAGACCGCGCAGGCCACCGCCGCGGTGATGGTGTGGGCCGACGCCTTCGAGCGGGCGCAGTCCTTCGATCCCAAGGACTTGCGTGACGCGCTGGCCGCGACTGACATGAAGACCTTCTACGGGGGCATCAAATTCTCCGAGGCCGGCAACAACATCGCCAAGCCGATGGTCCTCCGTCAGATCCAGGACGGTGAGTACAACGTGGTCGCCCCCTCCAAATGGGCCTCGTCCGAGCTGCGCTACCCGCGTCAGCCGCAGTACTGATCCGCCGATGACGTGACGACGGCGGGAGGGACGATCCCTCCCGCCGTCCGTCTTTGGTCCCCCACGGGACGCGGCACGGAGACGGTCGCTCAAGGCCCCCACAGGCCCGAGCCGTTCTTTGGACCGTTGCATGGGGATGACGTGATCGCCGCTCAGACCCGGATCGGGCAGGTGGCCAGCCGATCGGAATGACTCGATGTTCGAAAATCTATATTTGGTCTATTTGGCGCCGTTGATGGGGGTCGACCTGATCCTCCAAGGCCTGTTCATCGGCGCGCTGTTCGCGCTGATCGCCTACGGGCTCGCGCTGGTCTGGGGCGTGATGAACGTCAAGAACCTGGCGCAGGGCGACATGGTGATCCTGGGGGGGTACATCTCCTATCAGGCCACGCTTTGGGGATTCCACCCGATGCTGGCCATGCCGGTCGCGATCGTCCTGATGTTCGGGCTCGGCTGGCTGATCTACGCTTTGATCATCCGCCGTGTGGTCGACAGGGACATGTTCACCTCCCTGCTCGCCACCTTCGGCTTGAGCCTGCTCATCCAGCAAGTGCTGAACCTGATCTACGGCCCTGAGGTCAAGGTCGCCGAAAGCGGGTTCGGAAACTTCCAGCTCGACACCTTCATCATCATTCAGAACGTGCGGCTCTACAGCTTGCTGATCGCCGGCGCCCTGGCCATCGCGATCGTGATCTTCATGAAGAAGTCCCGCATGGGGCAGGCGATCCGGGCGACCGCCCAGGACGCGCGCGCGGCCCGGGTTCTGGGGATCAACACCGATCGGGTCTATGCCTTCACCTATGCGCTGAACGCCTCGATCTGTGGAGCCGCCGGCGTCCTGGTGGCGATGATCTGGGTGATCCAGCCCTATTACGGAATCGTGTATTCGATCCGGGCGTTCATCATCGTGACGGCCGCAGGGCTCGGTAATCTACCAGGCGTGATCCTGACCGGCTTCGGCCTGGGCGCTTGGGAAAATGTCGCAGGCTTCATGTTCGGCGCCGAATTCGCGGTAGCGGCGGTCGTGATCATGCTGGTGCTGGTGCTGATGTACCGGCTGCTCCAGTCCTACCGCGTGCGACAGGTGGTACGATGACTTCGGCGAGAAAGCTGGACCTAAAAGTCTATGCGGGACTGATCCTGTTTGGGATCATCACCCCGATCCTCTTCCCCAACTACACCTCGCAGGTCGCGGTGATGTGGCTGATGGTTCTGATGGCTGTCACCTGGGACATGACCGGCGGCCAGATGGGCTACAACAGCCTGGGTAACGTCATCTTCTTCGGACTGGGCATGTACGCCTCGGCCGTTGTGCAGATATCGATGTTTGCCGATGTGGCCAAGTACACCGCCTCCTTTGGGGCGATGTACGTGGAGTTCACCGAGGTACAGTACTTCACGGGCCTGTCCCTCGGAATCGTGGTGGGCGGTATCGTCGCCACCCTCTTCGCACTTCTGATAGGCCCTTTCATGCTGGGCCTGCGCGGGCCCTATTTCGCGATCGGCACCCTCGGCCTCGCCGTCGCGGTCGCCGAGTTGATCGCGGGCTGGGGATATGTCGGCGCCGGCAGCGGAATCTCTATGCCGGTCTACCCGGGAGTGGCCGGCGAAAGCACCTTTGTCTGGTACATCCTGCTGGGTGTCACGGCTCTGCTGGCGCACCTGTTCGTGCGATGGCTCTACTCGACCCAGTTCGGACTCGCAATGAACGCGATCCGGGACGACGAGGACAAGGCCGAGGCGATGGGAATCCGCACCACCCGGTACAAGGTCCTGACCTGGGCGGCATCGGCCTTTTTCCTCGGCATGGGCGGGGCGATCTTCGGCAACATGTCCGGCTTCATCGAGCCGTTGGAGGTTGCCTTTCCGACCGCCACCTTCGGCATCTTCATGGTGGCGATGGCGCTTCTGGGCGGTAAGGGGACGCTGTGGGGGCCGGTGCTGGGCGCCATTCTGTTCCACATCGTAAAGGAGGCCACCTGGACCTACCTGCTCGGCTGGCAGTGGGTGGCCTTGGGCGCGATCATCATCATCAACATCGTCTATTTCCAGCAGGGCATCCTCGGCTGGGCGCAGGACAAGTGGCCGGCGGCGTTCGGACTGACCGTCGATCGCGGCCCCGAGGATCAACCCACCGGCGATACGCGCCCGGAGGCAGCGGAATGAACAGCTCTCAGCCTCAGATCGAGGTCAAATCGGTCTCGAAATCCTATGGCGGCGTGGTGGCCAACAAGGATATCTCGATCCGCGTGC
Source organism: uncultured Rhodospirillaceae bacterium (assembly GCA_937891725.1). Classification (GTDB taxonomy): domain Bacteria; phylum Pseudomonadota; class Alphaproteobacteria; order Thalassobaculales; family Thalassobaculaceae; genus JANSYC01. Next base: position 2,762 of record CALAHL010000931.1, read on the forward strand.
CGCACGGCCGCATCACCGGCCTGATCGGCCCGAACGGCTCCGGCAAGACCACGCTGTTCAACTCGATCGTCGGATACCACCCGATCGACAGCGGCTCGATCACCTTCGAGGGTCAGGAGATCTCGACCCTCCGGGTGCCGGACATCGCCCGGTTGGGGATGCTGCGGACGTTCCAGCAGACCCGGATCTACAAGAAGATGAACTGCGTGCAGAACATGATCATCTCGGTCTCGCACCGGGACGAAGGGTTCAGCGGCATCTTCAAGCAGGCCAAGGACCGGGAAACCGAGCAGCAGGCCGAGGAGCTGCTGAACTTCGTCGGACTCTACCAGAAGCGCAACCTGATCTCGGGTGATCTCAGCTTCGGTCAGCAGAAGCTGCTGGAATTCGCCATGGCGCTGATGAACAAGCCGAAGGTGCTGCTGCTGGACGAGCCCACAGCGGGTATCAACCCGACCCTGATCAACGGCCTGATCGACCGTCTCAAGCGTGCGAACGAGGAGTTCGGCATCACCCTGTTCGTGATCGAGCACAACATGCGGGTGATCATGAACCTGGCCGAGGAAATCTCGTGCCTGTCCCATGGCGAGTTGTTGGCGACCGGGTCGCCCGACGAATTGCAGAACGACCAGCGCGTGATCGACGCCTATTTGGGAGCGCATTGATGAGCGATCAACAAACCGAAGCCGAGGCGGCCGCCGAAGCCCGGCGAACCCGCGGCTACGGACAGGGCGGGGTTGAGACTGTCATCTCAGTCGAGGATGTGGTCCGACAGGTTCAGGACATCGCCGACGGTCCGGACAAAGCCCGTATCCGAGCGCTCGCCAAGGGCGATCCGTTCGTGAAGATCGAGAACCTGAAGGCCGGCTACGGCAAGATGGAGATCCTGCACAGCCTCGATCTCGAAGTCGCCAAAGGCCAGTCCTGCTGTCTGATCGGGCCGAACGGGGCGGGCAAGTCCACGATCCTGCATTCAATCTTCGGGTTCACCAATATCTTCTCCGGAAACATCTTCGTGGGCGAGCAGAACGTCACCACCCTCAGCCCGAGCGAGAAGCTGAAGAACGCCGGGATCGCCTACATCCTTCAGGACAAGTCGGTGTTTCCGGGCATGACGGTGGAAGAAAACCTGTTGATGGGAGGCTACCTCAAGGACAAGCCGGATCAGGCCAAGGAAGCCGCCGAGAGGGTGTTCGAGAAATACGACCGCCTCGCCCAGCGCCGGAACAAGCCGGCCGGGGTGCTGTCCGGCGGCGAACGCCGGCTGCTGGAGATCTCCCGCGCCCTGGTCATGGAGCCGGAAGTGCTGCTGGTCGACGAGCCGTCGATTGGCCTGGAGCCGCGGTTCATCGATATGGTGTTCGAAATCCTGGACGATCTGCAGCGCACCGAGGGCAAAACCATCCTGATGGTCGAGCAGAACGCCAAGAAGGGCCTTGAATTCGCCGATATCGGCTACGTCCTGGTCTCCGGGTCCACGGCACTCGCAGGCGAAGGCAAGGAATTGCTGGACAACCCGGAGGTCGGCCGGCTGTTCCTGGGTGGATGATCGAAATCGTGTCGGCTCACAACGACCGAACGGCTTGGATATCGACATGGCGGCCTCGGAGAGGGCCCTGCATTCACCCTGAACACCTCGGTCGTCGCACGGCCGAGGTCGGTTCGGCCTATGATTTTCCCGCGAAGAGGACGCCGACCTCTTTGCCGCTCATGTCCTGAACCGTGCCCGACTGCGCGACCCGAAGCTCCGGGCAGGTGATGCGGATCGTGGCGCCGATGGCCAGATTCGGCTTCCCGTCGAGGAACTCGAACCGCGTTCCTCGATCCGAGAGGTCCAGCATCCTGACCTTGTGGTCGCTGCCATTGATCTGAACCGACCCCGTCGAAGACACCGGTTTCCGCTCCGATTCCCGCCGATCGACGTCGTCGGACGCGGTCCGGACCGATCGAATGACGGTCTTCTTCAAGGCTTCGACAGCCACGTGAACGGCATCCGCAACGGTCCGGACCCCTCCGGCCCGGGTCCTGCTGGATTCGGCCTCGCTGGAAACCCGTTCGATATTCTGGGCCACATCCCGCGCCGCCATCGCCGTCTCGGTCACATTCCGGGCAATTTCCTGCGTGGCCGACTGCTGCTGCTCAATGGCCGCCGCGATCGCCGTCGAGATGCTGTCCACATCGGCAATCTGCTTCACCATCCGTTGGACGGCTTCCACCGCGGACTTGGTCCTCCGTTGAATTTCCTGGATCTGACCCGAGATTTCCCCGGTCGCACGGCCGGTCTGCCCCGCAAGGTTCTTCACCTCGGAGGCAACCACCGCAAAGCCCTTCCCGGCATCGCCGGCCCGTGCCGCCTCGATCGTCGCGTTCAGCGCGAGCAGATTGGTCTGTTCGGCGATGTCGCCGATCAAGGTGGCGACTTCGCCGATCTTCTCCGCCTCCGCCAGCAGAGACTCGATCTCTACCCGGCTCTCCTCACCCACAGCGACCGCCTGCTGGGTAATCTGCGCGCCCTCGGTGACACGGCTGCCGATCTCCTGAATTGACGCAGCAAGCTCTTCGGTCGACGCCGACACGGCCTCCACATTGGCAAGTGCTTCTTGCGCTGCCGCCGCGACCATCTGCGACATCTCTTCGACTTGCTCGGCCGACCCGGCCATCGCCTCGGCTTCCTGCCCCATCAGAATGGTCTGCTCGGCGACCTTGTCGACCGAGGCGCCGGCTTCCCTCTCGACGGTATCGGCCATCTGTCTCAACGCCGCGATCCGGTTATTCTCCGCCTGAATACGCTGAGCGTCTTGTTCGTTCCGCAGCCTTTCGGCCTCCGCACCGTTCGCACGGAACGTCTCGAGAGCCCGGGCGATATCCCCGACCTCGTCGGCGCGGGTCCGATTTGGGACCTCAACGCTGTAGTTCCCGCCCGCAACTTGCCCCATGACGTCGATCACGCCACTCAATGCATTGGTGATGCTGCGGGAGAACAGCAGACCAATGGTCAAGGCGAGGAGCAGGATGACTATGCTCACGATCACAATCGTGACTTCGAGCTCGACAGTGGCCGCGAAGGCCTCTTCGCGATCGATGAACGCCATGACGGCCCAGTGCACGCCGTGGAAGTCAAACGGGGCGATCCGAGCGATCTTGTCGACACCGTCCACCTCAAACCTGAAGAAATCCGAACCGTCCGCACGAGATTTTTCAAGACCATCGATATCAAATTTTTCCGTCAGGATCGCACTCTCCGACGCGAACCGGCTGTCGCTGCGCCGCAACCCATCCGCACCCACGATCACGGTATCCCCGGTATTCCGAAGGCCGAGCGGGGATTGCATGAGATCGTTGATCCGCTCAATCGGCATCTGGAAGGCCAACACCCCGACAACCCGTCCCGAGGCATCAAGAATGCCGGTCGATATGAAACTGGCCGGCGCGCCATAGCTCGGCTCGTAGGGCGCGAAATCGACGAAATGGACCTTTTTGGGATCAGCCGCCGCTGCCCGGAATACGTCCCCCAGACCGGAGTCTTTGTAGGGCCCATTGACCAAATTGGTGGCGTAATCCAATTCTTTGAAAACGGTGTAGAGCAGATTTCCGTCCAGATCGAACAGGAAGATATCGTAATAGCCCTTGGTCCTCAGGAAGGTCCGGTACGCCGGATGAAATTTTCCATGCAAGACGTGATACGGCAGATCGCCCGGGGCTTTGTCCAGTTCTTCCTTTGAGCCGGTCGGATTTGGATTGTCAGTAATATACGCCGACTGCAATGTGGCCAGCGGGGTGCCGCTGGGAATATCGTCCCAGGCTTGATCAAAATCCTGAACGGCTTCACCCGCCAATGGACTTGCAGCAAGCGAGACCAGATCTTCCTCAATTGTGCCGAAATAGTCGCTGAGCTCCTTGGCTCTGCCCAAGCTGACCGTTTCAAGTCCCCGCTGGACGGAATCGCTCATCTCGCGATCGATCATGACGATCCCGGCAAGGCCATTTCCGACGCCGGCGATCAGGGCCGCAGCAAGGATTAACGCCGGAATCTTGAAAGAAAGGCGAGAAATGATTGAACGAACCCGCTGTCGCGGGAAGTAGGGGGCAGTGACATTAGACGTCTC
>CALAHL010000932.1 GCA_937891725.1 uncultured Rhodospirillaceae bacterium
CCCGGGAGCCAATTGAAAACGCCTCGTTCAAACATCGAACGGGGCGTTTTCTTTTTAGCCCGAGTACCTCCATGGAAACTCATCCCTGCTTTCGGAGGACATAGACCCTGCCCGGATGGCGGTGCGCGGGTTCGGCGTTGGGAAGCGGCAGATAGGAGCCGCTGGTCGCGGCCGGTGCCCAAACGCCTGCCTGTTCCAGTTCGATCATCGCGTCCCCGAACCCTCCGGCTTCAAAAGCCGGGTCCGTGATCGATAGGGCGAACACGCCGCCGGGCTTCAGGATCCGCGCGATTTCGTTGAAGGCGCTGGCCGGTGCGTGCCCGACCGTGAACACGCCCGAGGATACCACCCCGGCATAGGTTCCGGTCTCAATCTCCAGAGGCTCGCCCAGGACCGCGCGTCCAAGGCTGCGATAGACCCCGCGCGCTTTTGCCCTTTTCAGCATGCCCCCCGACAGATCGATGCCGTCGATAAACTCATATCCCGCCAGCGACAAGATTTCGCCGATCACTCCGGTGCCGCAGCCGGCATCAAGGATCGGCCCACTCACATCGGGCATCAGCCGTGCGAACAGCGCCGAAACCAGAGCCGGGTTGGTGTACCCCAACGCCGAGACGCTCTCGTCGTAGCCTTCTGCCCAGCCGTCATAGGCTGTCTCCAGTTGCGCGATATCACCGGTCGCGGAATATACCTTTTCGAGCCAGTCGATCATCAAATACTCCTCTTTGCGGTTGGTTCGGTCAGACCAGGTCCTTGGGCGTCACCAGTCTGGTCAGGCGGGCACAGCCCTCCGTAAGATCCGACCACGCACCTTCGACGTTCAAACTGGCGAAGGCCCCGGTGGGAAATTTCCGCTCCAGGGCCGCCCGCGCTTCCTTGTCGCTGCCCTTGCCCGCCAAATACAACGCCAGCCCCTCAAGCCCCGGATTGTGACCGACCAGCATCAGGATCTGGACCTCCGGGTCAACCGCGCGGACCAGAGCGAGAATCCGATCCGGTCCAACCTCATACAGGTCCCGGGTCACCTCAACCGGCACGCCTTTCGGTAGGCCTGATCGAACCGCGCTCACCGTGTCGCGGGTTCGGCGCGCGGCCGAGCAGAGAACCAGGTCCGGTTTAATGCCATTTTGTTTGAGGTAAGCCGCGATCACCCCGGCCGCCCGCTCCCCGCGTGGTGCCAAGGGCCGATCGAAATCCTCAATCTGATCATCGTTCCAGGAGGATTTCACGTGTCGGAGAAGATGAAGGGTTGGCATGCCGCTACCCTTCCGCCACTTCCGTCAGGATCTCGATTTCGGAATGCAGAGTCCGATGAACCGGGCACTTGTCAGCGATTTCCAGCAGTTTCTGGCGCTCTTCCGAGGTGAAGTCTCCACCAAACGAGAGAGTTCGCACTAACCGATCCACCTTACCCTCCTTGGTCTCGCATTCGGCGCAGTCCTCCGCGTGGACCTTGCTGTGCGTGACCACGCAGCGCAGATCCTTGAGGTCCCAACCTTTGCGGCTCGCGTACATCTTCAGCGTCATGTTCGTGCACGCCCCCAGCGCCGCCGCCAGATAGTCATAGGGCGAACCCCCAGTGTCCGTTCCTCCGACCGACTCCGGTTCATCCGCCCGCGTCCGGTGCGGTCCCATCAGGACGGTCTGAGGAAACAGGCCCTCGCCCGCATCGGCGACCAAGACCTCACCCGACCCCGCCTTCAAGCCGTCCGCTGCGACCGACGGAAGGAACCGTTCGGCCCAGCCGGCCAGGACCGCCGCCACATAGGCCGCATCGGCAGGACGCGTCAGCAGATGGTCGGCCTTGTCGAGACTGACGAAGCTTTTGGGATGCTTCGCGGTCACAAAAATCTTGGTTGCATTGTCGATGCCGACCGTCTGGTCGAGTGGCGCGTGGAACACCAGCAGATCCCGCCGCAAGGTTCTGATGCGCTCGTCCTGATTGTGAGATTTCAGGTCGTCCAGAAACGCCCTCTTCACCCGGAACGTCCGTCCGCCGATCGTGACGTCGGCCTCGCCGTCCCGTTCCACCATCTCGATCCCATCACCCAGATTGTGAGCAACGTGCAGCGGATCAAACGGCGCGCCGATGGTCGCGACCCCTTTGATTTCCGGGACGCTATGGGCCGCAGCGAGAACCGCTGCCCCGCCCAACGAGTGTCCGACCAGGATGGACGGGGCCTGCAGATTGGCGCGCATCCAATCGGCCGCCGCGACCAGATCCTCCACATTGGAGGCAAAGGTGGTGTTCGCGAATTCTCCGTCGCTGTGACCCAGCCCGGTGAAGTCGAATCGGAAAACCGCGATTCCCCGATCTGCCAGTCCGGTCGCGATCCTTCGGGCCGCCGCCAGATCCTTCGAGCAGGTGAAACAGTGTGCAAACAGCGCATATCCGCGTGTCGGACCGAGCGGACGATCAACTCTTGCTGCAAGACTGTCTCCCAACGCCCCGATAAAGTTGACACTTTCTGATTTCATGGCCATGGTTGGTCTCACTTCTGTCAGCGATTCGGCGCCGCGTGGGGCGCGCCAAGCGGCTAGGCGGTGACGAGCGGGGGTTCTACCACATGGCACTACAGGATGAACCTGTCCGCAGCGCGCGTCCGGCACCCGTTAACGCGGATGTGACCGTCAGCGTCAGGCGGGCCGTGCGCGCCGACGCCACGGAGCTTGCGAAGCTGAGCCAGGAACTGTTGGCGTTCTACGGTCTTCCGGTGCGCTATCAGCGGTCCTATATGGCCCATGTGATCGCCGAGCGGGCCTTTCCCTCCACTCCGGAGCAGGCTCCGTCGACCGAGATCCTGATCGCGTTTTCCGGAGACGCGGCAGTCGGCTTCCTCGCCTACTCGGAAAGCTTTGCCATCGCCAATTGTCTGTCGACGATTTTCATTCAGGACCTGTTCGTGATCCGCAAGGCGCGGCGGCTGGGGGTTGGCCGCAAACTGATGGTCGAACTGGCCCGGATCTGCGCCGCGCGCGAGGTCGGACAGTTGGATTGGACCACCGACCCCTGGAACAGCAAGGCCAAGACCTTTTACGAGGACCTCGGTCCATTGTTGAGCAGCGACAAGGTTTATTACCGTATGCAGGCCGCTCAGATCTCCGAGATCGCCCGCTGGGGCGAGGCGAACGAAAGCTTGGCATAAGAACGGCTGTCGTTACGGCCACGGGCTTTATCGACGGCATCTCCGGGTCTAGGCTCCCTTCCCAAAGCGGCGACCCGTGGGTCGCGCTCAGCGAGAGGGAGACTGGCATGAATGTGTGCGACGGTTTTATCGGCGCGATCGGGAACACGCCTCTGATCAAGTTGAAGGCCGCCTCGGAGCGGACCGGATGCACCATCCTCGGCAAGGCGGAGTTCATGAATCCCGGCGGTTCGGTCAAGGACCGGGCGGCCCTTGCCATCATCACCGATGCCGAGGAAAAGGGCTTGCTGAAGCCGGGTGGCGTGATCGTCGAGGGCACCGCCGGGAATACCGGGATCGGACTGTCCCTCGTCGGAAATGCACGCGGCTACAAATCCGTCATCGTGATGCCGGAGACCCAGAGCCAAGAGAAGAAGGACATGCTGCGGCTGTGCGGGGCCGACCTGCGGCTGGTGCCTGCCGCGCCGTACAAGGATCCGAACAACTATGTCCGATATTCCGGACGCTTGGCCGAAGAGATCGCCAAGGAGAATCCGAACGGCGCCATCTGGGCGAACCAGTTCGACAACGTCGCAAACCGTAAGGGCCATTACCGCACGACCGGGCCTGAAATCTGGGAGCAGACGGACGGTCAGGTCGACGGCTTCATCTGCGCAGTCGGGTCCGGCGGCACCCTGGCCGGGACCGGCATGGCGCTGAAAGAACGCAATCCGGATATCCAGATCGGCTGCGCCGATCCGATGGGCTCCGCCATCTTCGGTCACTACAAACATGGCGAGCTGAAATCCGAAGGATCCTCCATCACCGAAGGCATCGGCCAGGGCCGTATCACCAAGAATCTGGAAGGGGCGCCGGTCGATTTCGCCTGCCAGGTGACCGACGCCGAAATGTGCCCGATCGTCTTCGATTTGCTGAAAGACGAAGGCCTATGTCTGGGCGGATCCAGTGGGATCAACGTCATGGGCGCGATCAAGCTCGCCGAGGAGATGGGACCCGGCCACATTATTGTGACCATCCTGTGTGATGGTGGCTCGCGCTATCAGTCCAAGCTGTTCAACCCCGCCTTCCTGAAGGAAAAGGGTCTGCCGATTCCGTCTTGGCTGGCCGACTGACAAGGACCCTCAATATGACCTATGCC
>CALAHL010000933.1 GCA_937891725.1 uncultured Rhodospirillaceae bacterium
CCCTGGAGGAGGCCCGCGAGCAATCCGCAGCCGAAGGGGCGGCCGAACCCGACGCCCTGGCACCACACCGCGTGTTTCCCGGTAACCGCCCCTCGACCACCCTGCTCTACCGCACGCTCGATCCGCACACGCTCGGCAAGATCCTGGCACTCTACGAACACCGGGTCTTCGTCGAAGGTGCGATCTGGGACATCAATTCCTTCGACCAATGGGGGGTGGAATTGGGCAAGAAACTCGCCGGCAAGATCGAACCGCTGGTCTTGAGCGGGCAGCCCGCCCCTGAGAAGGACGGCTCCACCAACGGCCTGATCAAGGCCATCGGTGCCCTGCGAGGTAAATCCGACTCCTGATCCGCCTTCCCGACATCCGATCCCGGCGCTATCCTGGCCTTAAAAACTGAAGGGACGGAGCGTCATGACCCTCACCATCCAACCGATCGATCCGGCCCGTGCCGATTTTGCCGCTCGGGTCACCGGCCTCGACATCGCCGACGGCGTCAGTGCCGAGACTGCCGCCGGGATCGAGCGTGCGATCGACCGCTACGGTGTCCTGGTCTTCCCTGACCAAAACATCACCGATGATCAGCAATACGCGTTCTCCACCCATTTCGGACCGATGGAGCAGGCCACCGGCGATATCAATCAGACCGAACGCCGTCTGTCCCTCGACATCAACGACATCTCGAATCTCGACAAGAGCGGACAGGTCCGCGCACGTGACGACCGCACCCGACTTTTCGGGCTCGGCAATATGCTCTGGCACTCCGACAGTTCCTTCAAAGCGACGCCCGCCAAGTTCTCGCTGCTGTCCGCCCGGGTGATTCCCAGCGAGGGCGGAAACACCGAATTTGCCGATATGCGGGCCGCCTGGGACGCGCTTGATCCGGCTATACAAGCCACCTGTCGGGACCTGATTTGCGAGCACAGCCAGCTGTATTCCCGCGGCTCCCTCGGCTTCGACCAGTTCACCGATGACGAGAAGCTGAAATGGGCGCCGGTGCCTCAGCGTCTGGTCCGCCGTCACCCCGGTTCCGGCCGGCTGAGCCTGTTCCTGTCGGCGCATGCCGGCGGGATCCAAGGCTGGCCGGTCCCCGAAGCCCGGATGTTCCTGCGCGATCTGAACGAGCATGCCACCCAGCGGCAGTTCGTCTACGCCCACCGCTGGCGGCGGTACGATCTGGTGATGTGGGACAATCGGGCGACCATGCACCGGGCGCGGCGCTACGATCACAGCCAGCCGCGCGATCTTCACCGGACCACCGTCTCCGACAGTGGGCCCACTCTGGCTCAGGCGATCTGAGCGTGCGACGGTCCCGCCTGTAACCCCCCGGGAGAAACAGGCGTGCGGCACGATCTAAAACCCATCATTGACGACATCGTCACGGATATGCGCGCCGTGACCGAGCGTGGAACGGTCGCGAGCTATATCCCGGGGCTGGCTTGTGCGGATCCGAACCGGTTCGGGATCGCCGTCGTCACCGCCGAGGGCGAGGTGATCCTGGGTGGCGATGCGGAAATCGGGTTCTCAATCCAGTCGATCTCCAAGGTCTTCACGCTCACCCTCGCGCTCGGGAAAATCGGAAACGCGCTGTGGGACCGGGTCGGGCGCGAGCCCTCCGGATCGGCCTTCAATTCCATCGTCCAGCTCGAGCGCGAGGCCGGCATCCCCCGGAACCCCTTCATCAACGCCGGAGCGATCGTGGTGAGCGATGTGAACCTCGCCGGGCACCGAACCGGCGACGCGATCGGGGAACTCATTCAGTTCATGCGCTATCTAACAGGTGACGACAGCATCGTCGTCGACCCCACAATCGCCCAATCCGAGGCCGAGCACGGGTACCGGAATGCGGCGCTGGCGAACTACATGCGATCCTTCGGTAACCTGGAACACCCGGTGGAACGGGTTCTCGCCTCCTACTTCAACCAATGCGCCGTTGAGATGAGCTGTCATCAGCTCGCCCGCGCCGGACGGTTCCTGATGCTGGACGGCCGCCACCCAGACGGCGGTCAAGTCGTGCCCCCGGCGCGCGCGCGGCGGATCAACGCGCTGATGCTGACCTGCGGTCATTACGACGCGTCTGGTGATTTCGCGTTCAGCGTGGGGATGCCTGGAAAGTCCGGTGTCGGCGGCGGGATTCTGGCGATCGCCCCCGGGAAGGCGTCGGTCGCGGTCTGGTCGCCCGGCCTGAATGCCAATGGCAACTCTCATCTGGGAACCCTGGCGCTGGAACGGCTGACGACCGAAACCGGGTGGTCGGTGTTCAGCGCGGATCAGGCCTGAACCGCTCATGTCGGCCCATACCGCTCCTCCAGGTCTTTGCTGAGAATATCGGCGAACCGGGCGGCCGCGACCGGCAAGGTGCGTCCCCGCAGCTGCCCCATGTAGATCAGGCCGGAAGGCACATCTCGGGCATCGAGCGGAATACTCACCATATCGGCCGTCATACCTTCCGGCGGCAGACCGATCGGGATCTGGAAAGAGATGATCCCCTCCGCGACCGCATGCAGGCGCAAGAACTCAAAGCTGTCGGATTCGACCACCGGATTGAGTTTGATAGGGGAGTCGACAAGTGCCGTCTCCAGCAGGTGCCGCACGCCGTAAGAGCGGGTCGGAAGTGCTACCGGGTATTGCAGACACTCCCGCAACCGCAGGGTCTGGTGATTGGCAAGCGGATGCGCGCGGGCCAGTACGCCGTGGACGGGTTGGCGGACGGTCATGATGGTTTGGAACTCTGCCAGCCGTATCGGCTCGAACACCAAGGCCAGATCGGCGGTGTAATCCACCAACGCCGCCTCCGCCGCCGCCCGATCGCGCAGAAACACCCCGAACGTCACCCCCGGGTGATCCTTGCGGTAGCCCGCGACCTGTTGCGGAAGATAGGGCAGCAACGCCTGACTGCAGGCGATCGTCACGTGGCCGCGCCGCTCTCCCGTCAGATCGGCGATCTGCGAGCGCACCCGTTCCATGTCCGAGAGCTGGTTCCGGATGTGGTGGATCAGAAGTTCCCCGGCCCCGTTGAGCCGGACACCGCGCGGCAGCCGCTCAAAGATCGGAACCCCAAGCTCCTCCTCGATCGCCAGGATGCGGCGGTTCAGGGCCGTCGAGGTGATCGCCAGCATCTCGGAGGCCCGTCGGATCGAACCGGCGCGGACGACCGCGTCGATATACAGCAAGGTTGTCTGGTGTCGCATGATCGTCCTTTAACCGCTGCATTTTTTGCAGCGTTTCACTGCAAATATAGCAGACGACAGCTACACAGTAAGCCCTTCACCCTTCTGGCAGTCCGGCTAATCAGGCGGTCGGACGACAGATCGAGGTGAAGATGCTGGACGTGCCGTTCGATATCCAATCGCTGCACAAGGCCTATGCCGAGGGGCTGACTCCCGCGCAGATGATTGACACGTGTCTTCGCCGGATCGAGGCGGCGGCGGACCCCGGAATTTTCATCGCGCTGCTCGACCGCGACACGCTGTTTGCCGAGGCCGCGCGGCTCGGCCCGTTCGACCCGAAGACCAGGCCCCTCTGGGGCATCCCCTTCGCGATCAAGGACAATATCGACCTCACGGGCATGCCGACGACGGCAGGTTCTCCGTCTTACGCCTTCGACCCGGAGCGGGACGCCTTCGTCGTGGCCTTGCTGCGAAAGGCGGGCGCCATCGCGATCGGCAAAACCAACCTCGATCAGTTCGCGACCGGGCTGGTCGGCGTCCGCACGCCCTATCCGGTGCCGACGAACACACTCGACCCAGAAATCGTCCCGGGCGGGTCCAGCTCCGGCTCGGCGGTGGCGGTAGCGCGGGGGATCGTCAGCTTCGCGCTCGGCACCGATACGGCAGGGTCCGGCCGGGTGCCGGCGGCCCTGAATAATATCGTCGGGCTGAAGCCCACCCTCGGTGCCCTCTCGGCATCGGGTATGATTCCGGCCTGCCGGACCTTGGACACGATCTCGATCTTCGCGCTCACGGTC
>CALAHL010000934.1 GCA_937891725.1 uncultured Rhodospirillaceae bacterium
GGTCATCACGTCTTCGACGCCGCAGATAGCGCGTTTTCAGCGAACCTGTCTGCCCTGGAAACGGTCGAGCTGCGGCGCTGGATCCTGGGCACCGAAACCCGGCGGGGTCGCGCGCGCGGTCTCCGGAGACGGGTTGAGGAACTGATTGCCAGCGATGCGCCGTCCCTGGAAGCGCTGGAGGCAATCGAACACGCCGCCGAAGCCCTCCCCAGCGAAGGCTGGGGCAACCGGATTTCCGACGAAGCTCCGCGTGGTGCGGCCGAGCACTTCCTGACCCTGGTGCGTCGGCAAGTCTACGCCCGCGTGGCGGATCCGCGCACGCCCTATGGGCTGGAATGCGACGCCAAGCCACCGGTCGACGGCATGCTGGAGGCCGCCACCGAACTGGATCTGGCGCTCAAGCGCATGCTGGATCCGATGAACGATCTGCGCAAAAAACTGATGGCCAAGCTGGACGACGACGCCGAAGACCTGGAGTCGCAAAGCCGGCAGCGGATCGAAGCGGTCGCCCGCTCCCTGAATCGGCGCGGTGAGGCGACGATCGGCGGCTGGAGATCGATGCTGAAAAGCCTGCACGACGCCACACCTGCGGAGTTCGTCGACTGGATGGCGATCGAACGGATCGACGGCCGCGACATGGATGTCGGCCTCCACCGGCATTGGATCGACCCCACCACTCCGTTCGTTGAGGCCGTCGTGAAACCGGCCCACGGACTGGTCGTCACCTCCGCGACGCTGCGGGACGGCTCCGGCGATGCCGAGCAGGACTGGGCCGCAGCCGAGACACGGACCGGCGCCAATCATCTCCTCGCGCCCGCCATCCGCGCCGAAGTGTCGTCTCCCTTCGACTATCCCCGCATGACCCGGGTTTTCATTGTCAACGACGTCCGGAAGGACGATCTTGATCAGGTCGCCGCCGCCTATCGGGAGCTGTTTCTCGCGGCGCATGGCGGGGCCTTGGGATTGTTTACCGCCATCAGCCGGCTGCGTGCCGTGCACGGCCGGATCGCGGCACCGTTGGATGCGGCGGGTCTGCCGCTCTATGCCCAGCACGTGGACGGCATGAACCTGTCCACCCTGATCGACATCTTCCGGGCGGAGCAGGAGGCCTGTCTGCTCGGCACCGACGCGGTCCGGGACGGGGTCGATGTGCCGGGCGACTCGCTGCGCCTGATCGTATTCGACCGCGTACCCTGGCCACGCCCGGATATCCTCTACAAAGCGCGGCGCGCGGCATTTGGCGGAGCTGCCTATACCGACATGCTGACGCGCCTGCGGCTTAAACAGGCCTTCGGACGGTTGATCCGGCGGGCCAGTGATCACGGGGTCTTCGTCCTGCTCGACCCGATGATGCCGACCCGACTGCTGGGAGCCTTTCCGGAGGGCGTGCCGATCACCCGCTGCGGGCTGGCGGAGGCCGTTGCCGAGACGAAGGTCTTCCTGTCGGACCGGCGCGCTGAAAGCTCACATAATTAAACCCGCCCAACTGGATTGAAGGGCGGGCTTACGGCCGGCTGAGACACCGACTTTTGGGATCTGAAAGACGCAGGATTCCAGGGAATCAGTGGGTCTCCAGGCGGACGATCTCATCCTTGATGGCCAGTTTCTGGCGTTTGATATCAAGAAGAACCGTTTCATCCGGCGCAGGCCGGGCAAGCTCCTTGGATAAGGTGGTGTCGAGACTGGAATGGCGATCCTTTAGGGAGTCGATTCGAGCAACTCGAGACATAGACGCACCTCCTTTGCTTTAGGGGCGACCCGGTACAAGCCGCCCGGACTTAAAATGGTACTCTTCGGATATAGGTACGTCGAGCGGCAGGTTCAAAAAGTTTTATGATTCTGAAAGAAATGAGCC
>CALAHL010000935.1 GCA_937891725.1 uncultured Rhodospirillaceae bacterium
TCCAAGGCGACCGGGTTCCCGATCGCCAAGATCGCGGCCAAGCTGGCCTGCGGCTACACCCTGGACGAGCTGGACAACGACATCACCGGGGTCACCCCCGCCAGTTTCGAGCCGACCATCGATTACGTGGTCACCAAGATCCCGCGCTTCACCTTCGAGAAGTTCCCCGGCGCCGACGAGCGGCTGACCACCTCGATGAAATCGGTCGGCGAGGCGATGGCGATCGGCCGGACCTTCCAGGAGAGCCTGCAGAAGGCGCTGCGCAGCCTGGAGACCGGGCTGGACGGGTTCAATGATTTCGACCTGGGCGACGACAAGGACGACGCAACCCAGCGGGAAGCCGCGATCGCCGCGATCTCGGAGCCGAAAGCCGACCGCCTGATCAAGGTCGGGCAGGGCTTCCGCATCGGCCTCTCGGTCGAGGAGGTGCATGCCGCCTGTGCGATCGACCCGTGGTTCCTGAAGCAGATCAAGCAGATCATCGACACCGAGGCGGAGATCATCGCAGATGGCCTGCCGACCGATGTGGCCGGCTGGCTGCGGCTGAAATCGATGGGCTTCTCCGATGCCCGGCTGGCGACCCTGACCTCCCACGAGGAGGAGGACGTCGCGGCGCAACGGCGCGGCCTTGGCGTGCGCCCGGTCTACAAGCGGATCGACACCTGCGCCGGCGAGATCCCGTCCGACACCCCCTACATGTACTCGACCTACGAAGGCGACGCGCTGGGGCCGGCCGAGAACGAGTCCCAGCCGACCGATGCCAAGAAGATCATCATCCTGGGCGGCGGGCCGAACCGGATCGGCCAGGGCATCGAGTTCGACTACTGCTGTGTCCACGCGGCCTACGCCCTGTCGGATGCGGGTTACGAGACCATCATGGTCAACTGCAATCCGGAGACCGTCTCGACCGACTACGACACCTCGGACCGGCTGTATTTCGAGCCGCTGACCGCCGAGGATGTGATCGAGCTCGTGACCTGCGAGCAGGCGAACGGCACCGTACACGGCGTGATCGTCCAGTTCGGTGGCCAGACCCCGCTGAAGCTGGCCCATGCGCTGGAGAAGGCCAACATCCCGATCCTGGGCACCACCCCCGACGCCATCGATCTGGCCGAGGACCGGGAGCGGTTCCAGCAGTTGCTGCACAAGCTCGAGCTGAAGCAGCCGGAAAACGGCATCGCCTTCAGCCTGGAGCAGGCCGAGGCGGTGGCCGAACGGATCGGCTATCCGCTGGTGATCCGTCCGTCCTACGTGCTGGGCGGCCGGGCCATGGAGATCGTGCACGAGGCTGAAGGGCTGCGCCGCTACATGAAGAACGCGGTGGTGGTGTCGGGCAAGAACCCGGTGCTGATCGACAGCTTCCTGCGCCATGCCAAGGAAATCGACGTGGACGCGGTCTCCGACGGCACCGACGTTTTCATCGCCGGCGTGATGGAGCATATCGAGGAGGCGGGCATCCATTCGGGCGACAGTGCCTGCTCCCTGCCGCCGGTCTCGCTGTCCGCAGAGATGGTCGCCGAGGTCGAGCGGCAGTCCAAGCTGCTGGCCAAGGGTCTGAACGTGGTCGGCCTGATGAACGTGCAGTTCGCGATCAAGGACGATCAGGTGTTCATCCTGGAGGTCAACCCGCGCGCCTCGCGCACCGTGCCGTTCGTCGCAAAGGCCACCGGCGTCCCGATCGCCAAGATCGCCAGCCGGGTGATGGCGGGCGAGAAACTGGCGGATTTCACGTTGCCGACCGAGTTGCCGAAGCACATCGCGGTGAAGGAGGCGGTATTCCCGTTCGCCCGTTTCCCGGGCACCGACATCATCCTCGGTCCTGAGATGAAGTCGACCGGCGAGGTCATGGGGATCGACACCACTTTCGGGCTGGCGTTCGCGAAATCCCAGCTCGCCTCGGGGATCACCCTGCCGGAAGCGGGGACGGTTTTCCTCTCCGTGAAGGATGCGGACAAAGAAAATCTGGTGGAAATCGCCCGGGATCTGGTGGCCTTGGGCTTCAAGCTGATCGCCACGTCCGGCACCTCGGATGTGCTCGCGCAGGCCGGGATCGAGAGCCATCGTATCAAGAAAGTCCTTGAGGGAAGGCCGAACATTGTCGACAACATGTTGTCGGGGCACGTGGATCTGGTTGTGAACACCACGGAAGGGGCGCAAGCCATCCGTGACAGTTTCAGCTTGCGCCAAACCGCGCTCGGCCACAATATTCCCTACTACACGACCGTGGAGGGCGCCCGTGCGGCGGTCCGAGCGATTGAGGCCATGAAGGCCGGGCGACTTGACGTTACGCCTCTGCAGACCTACCTCGCGGGGTCGTTCTGATAGTGGTCTGACCGCCTGGGCCGATCGGCCTCCGGTTTCCCCCAAACACATGGTGGGTCACTTGATCGGGCGGAATGCGCCGCAGGTCGGAACGTTTTGGGGACTGCAACCTTGGGTATGACTGCCAATGGATAAAGTGCCAATGAGCCAAGCAGGCTACGATCGCCTGCAGGCTGAACTGAAGCAGCTGAAAAGCGTTGACCGTCATGAGGTGATCAAGGCGATCGCGGAAGCGCGTGAGCACGGCGATCTCTCGGAAAACGCGGAGTATCATGCCGCGCGCGAACGCCAGTCCTTTATTGAGGGCCGGGTCGGTGAGCTGGAGGACGTGATCAGCCGGAGTGAGGTGATCGACACCTCGAAACTCAGCGGGGAAACCGTGACCTTCGGCGCGCGCGTGCGGGTCGCCGACGAGGATACCGACGAGGAGACCGACTACACCATCGTCGGGCCCTATGAGGCGGATATCAACGCGGGACTGATCTCCACCCTGTCGCCGATCGCCAAGGCGCTGATCGGCAAACGGGTCGGAGATTCGGTTGAGGTGGCGACCCCGCGCGGGGCCAAGAGCCTGGAAATCCTGTCGATCGTGATTGCCTGAACCCGAAGACGGAGGCTGCCATGCTTGCCGCCGAACTGACCGCCATCGGTCCCGCCCATGACGTCGTTGTCGCCAAAGACGTCCCCGACCCGGGCAGTCCCGGCGCCGGTCGCGTCGTCGTGCGGGTCGAGGCCTGCTCGATCAACCCGGCGGACATTCTGCTGATCGAAGGCAAATACGCCGCCCGCCCGCAGGTGCCGAGCCTGATCGGGATCGAGGCGGCCGGGGTGATCGAGGCAATCGGACCGGGGGTGGAGCGGGTCGTGGTCGGCGACCGGGTCCTCAGCCTGGGCCGGGCCAACTGGGCTCAGAAGCTCGATCTGGCCGAGACCGAGGTGGTTCTGCTGCCGCCGGAGATCGATCTCGAGCAGGCGGCGATGATGAAGGTCAATCTGGCGACCGCCTGGCGGATGCTGACCGACTATGTGCCGGTCGGCGCGGGCCAATGGGTGATCCAGAGTGCCGCCAATTCCGGGGTTGGGGTCAATCTGATCAAGCTCGCGGCATCCGAGGGGATCCGGACCGTCAACGTGGTCCGCCGGTCCGAGCTGATCGAGCCGCTGATGGATATCGGCGCCGATGTGGTGGTGGTCGACGGGCCGGACCTGGCGCACCGGGTTCATGACGCGACCGGCAATGCCGAGATCCGACTGGGCATCGACGCGGTGGCCGGGTCCCTGGTTCAGCGCATGGGCGATTGCATGGCCGAAGGCGGGGTGCTGGTGAACTACGGCCTGCTGTCCGGCGATCCGTGCCAGCTCACGGCTGATCAGGTGGTCTTCAAGGGCCTGACCCTGACCGGGTTCTGGCTTGCCAAGGTGATGCGCGGCATGAGCCATAGCGAGATTTCCGACATGTATGCCGGGCTGGCCCAGCGGGTGGTGGACGGCACGATCAGCGTCCCCGTCGTGGCCCGTTATCCGTTGTCTGAGATTCAGGCGGCGCTCAAACATGCGGGGACCTACGGCCGCGACGGAAAGGTCCTGCTGCGCCCGAACGGGTGAGCCGTGGGGGAGACCTCAAATCACAATTCTCCCGTCGTCTTTTACCGGTTTCTTGGTGTTTGCTTCGTGTTTCATGAAATTGAAAGCCATGGACTGCATGGTTTTTGGTGAAAATTTGAATTATATCTTTCGCGCTAAAGTATTGTAGGTTTTATATTCGTAATATATAATTTACTCCTGGAGGCTGTTGCAGAATCATCGGTTCCACCGACGATCCTCTCCGCTTGACCCACTG
>CALAHL010000936.1 GCA_937891725.1 uncultured Rhodospirillaceae bacterium
AACCGAGCAGCGACGCGCGATCGAGCAGCATTTCTTCAGTCTTTACGCGCAGCTTCTTGGGCAGGTAATTGCGAAAACCGTCGGCCTGCGGTTCGAGCCAGTGGAAGCTTTCGACATCCGTCTGGTCCTGCGTGGCGTCGCCGCGCCCGCCGATGAAAGGTACTTCGACGGTGAAGCCGGCATCCAGAATCGCCTTTTCCAGACCAACCACCCCGCCGAGCACGATCGCATCGGCCAAACTCATGCTGCCGCGCAGGCCGTTCAAGGTTTCGAGAACCTTGGCCAGCATGGCCGGTTCGTTAACGTCCCAGTCCTTCTGCGGAGCGAGCGCGATCCGCGCACCGTTGGCACCGCCGCGATGGTCCGACTTGCGATAGGTGCTGGCCGAGGCCCAGGCGGTCTTGACCAGATCTCTGACGGTCAACGTGCTACTGGCGATCTTCGCTTTGACCGCAGCAACATCGGCGGCTGACGGTTCCTGTCCAGCCGGAACCGGGTCCTGCCAGATCAGCACTTCGGACGGAACTTCGGGGCCGAGGTAGCGGACTTTGGGTCCCATATCGCGGTGCGTCAGCTTGAACCAAGCGCGCGCGAAGGCATCCTTGAAGGCCTGATGATCGGTGCGAAACTTCTCGCTAACCGCGCGAAATTCGGGATCCAGCTTGAGTGCCATGTCAGCGGTGGTCATCATCGTCGGGACTTTGACCTCGGGGTCCCACGCCGCAGGGGCCATGTCCTCGGGCTTCTGGTTTATCGGCTGCCATTGCTGCGCGCCGGCTGGCGAGTGAACCAACTCGTAATCGTAGTCGAGCAGCAGGCGGAAGTAGTTCTCACTCCACGTCGTGGGCGTGTTGACCCAAGATCCTTCGATGCCGCTGGTGACGGTATGCTCGCCGATGCCGCCATGTTCTGCGCTGCTGAGCCAGCCGAAGCCAAGCGAGCCGAGATCGCCGGCCGCTGGCGCCTTGCCAAGCAGCGAAGCATCGCCGTTGCCGTGCGCCTTGCCGAAGGTGTGTCCGCCAGCGGTGAGCGCCACGGTTTCTTCCGAATCCATAGCCATGCGCAGGAAGGTCGCCTTCATGTCACGCGCCGAAAGCAGCGGATCGGGATTGCCGCCGGGACCTTCAGGATTGACGTAGATCAGACCCATCTGTATCGCCGCGAGTGGTCCGTCGAGTTCGTCAAGGCCGTGCTCGGGGTCGATCCGGGTCTGCACGCCTTCGTTGACCCACTTGTCCTCGTCGCCCCAGTAGATGTCCTTTTCGGGTTCGTAGACGTCGGCGCGGCCCGCTCCGAAACCGAACACCGGGCCGCCCATCGATTCGATTGCGACATTGCCGGCGAGAACGAACAGGTCGGCCCAGCTGATCGATTGACCATACTTCTGCTTGATCGGCCACAGCAGGCGCCGGGCCTTGTCAAGATTGCCGTTGTCCGGCCACGAATTGAGCGGAGCGAAGCGCTGCTGCCCGGAATTGGCTCCCCCCCGCCCGTCACCGGTGCGATAGGTGCCGGCTGCGTGCCAGGACATGCGGATGAAGAACGGACCGTAGTGGCCATAATCAGCAGGCCACCAAGGCTGGCTGTCTGTCATCAAGGCAGTGAGATCGGCCTTGAGCGCGGCGTAATCGAGCACCTTGAACGCTTCGGCATAGTTGAAATCGTCGCCCATCGGATTGGCCGCACCGTTAGGAGCAAGCACGTCGACCGCCAGTGCATCCGGCCACCAATCCTTGTTCTGGCGCCCCAGCAGCGTGCGGATAGAGGCATCTCCATGGCCCATCGGGCAAGTAGTGTCGGCGGTCATAGCAAGTTCCTTCAATTTCAGATGCAAGTCTAGGTTGGTCTGCGAAACAACAATACAGACCAGATATTTCAGATATTCTCTTAGCAGCGCCTGTAAATTTCAATAACAGATTATAGTCGTTAGTCTAAACTGCTTAGGCGATTATTTGTTGCGGATCCCTTAATCGCTCCTGATGCGCACC
>CALAHL010000937.1 GCA_937891725.1 uncultured Rhodospirillaceae bacterium
TTTCTGGCGGAAATCGGCGTGGAATTACTGTAAACCTACCGGCACGTCCTCGTAGCTCAGCAGGATAGAGCACCAGATTCCTAATCTGGGGGTCACAGGTTCGAATCCTGTCGGGGACACCATTCTCTCGCTACTATCGAAAGCCCGTGCCGTTCAGGCGGAGACCTGTTTGGGCGTATAGCGGCCGTCATTCATGTCGCCGAACATGACGCCCACATCCGGATGCCCGACCGGCCCGCTCGCGCTGTCTTCAACCAGATTCTGCTCCGAGACATAGGCTGTGTAGTAGCTTTGGGGATTCTCGGCCAGCAAGTGGTAGAAGGGCTGATCCCGCTTAGGGCGCATGTGTTCGGGGATCGATTGATACCATTCCTCGGTATTGCCGAACTCCGGATCGACATCGAAGACAACCCCCCGAAAATTATGAATCCGGTGACGAACGACCGCTCCGAGGGTGAATTTCGCTTCGGTGATTTTCATAATCCGGCTTTCATCGGTCGCGTTAGGCGTAGGAATAACGTTCCATAAAACACGTCACGCTACATAATGCCAAGTCCGGACAGGACAACCCCGGACCGCCCGCACCCACGAGACTGCGTCAGGAGGATCACGTCCTCGCACGCCCACGTTTCGCCCATCCCGCCAGAACAACGCCTGAGACAAACCCGACGCCGTGCGCCAGGAACGCGATGGTCTTCGCCTCATCGGAGTTAGCGAAGGCAATGCCGTAAACCTGAATGATGAGCCAAACTACGATGATCGGCAGCGCCGGGACCCGGATCACCCGCAGCCACTGTCCCCGACGCGGCGAGGGCAGTACGATCCGGGCACCTGGATCGACACGGGCCAATCCACCGATCACGCCCGCGATCGACGCGCTTGCACCGATAATCGGAATGGCCGAACTGGGCGACGACGCCGCCTCAAGTCCAAGTCCCGCCACGCCTGTCGCCAAAAAAATCAGCAAAAAACGGATCGACCCGATGCGCCGCTCCAACAGCGGTCCCAGCAACAGCAGCACCAAGACGTTGCCCATCAGATGCGTCCAACCGCCGTGAAGAAACTGAGCGGTGACCAAGGTCAGGAGCGGGGTGACGACATCGATCTGTGGCGCAGGTTGGCGGATGCCGAACAGATGCGCCGGCAACAGCCCAAAACTATAGATCGCGCGCGCCTCCTCGAACGATCCCAATTCCCGTTGCCAGACAAACACAGCGCCAATCGTCAGCACCAAAAGTCCAGTCATGATCGGCCAAGCCCCATCCACCTCGGGCTTCGGGTCCTTCTTGGACGGGAATCGGACGACCGTCATGGCCGACTATGCGCGGAGGACAGAGAGCTTCCGCGCCCGCCGGTCACTCCCCAAACAGCATGTTGAAGGGAACCGAGTACGTCAGAACCAAGGACTCCACGCCCGGATTGCGCTCCCCAAGTCCAGCGTTCGAGATATGCGTAAACGACAGTCCGAGCCGGGAATAATTGTCGAACCGGTAGGCCAGCTCGACCCCGGAGCGGAATTCGACCGCATGACCCAGGTCCTTGCCATCACCGTTCCCGTAGATACCCGCCGCGAAGTTCGGGGTCAGGACCCATCGATTTCCGAAAAAGATGTCAACGCCGACGCCGGCATAGCCGTAGGTTGCCGCGTCAGTGGTGGCTGTCGCACCGACGAAAGGCGTGAAAATCCAGATCTTGTTGGCTTCGGAGAACCGATACTCCAACCGCGCTTCGCCGGCCGACTCGTCGTCGAACAGATCGTAGTAACCGGCGCCGAAGGTCAGAAAATCCGGCTCCTCCGCCCGAACGGGCGCAACGGTCATCAGGACAGCGCAGACGCATGCGGCGAGACGGACGAGAGACGAACCAACCACGGTGAAGTCCTCCATATCTTTCAGCGCACTATACATGTGACACCACAGGCTTCAACTCGATCTCACCCGGGCCGCCAGATGCCGTTTGAACCGTTCGGTGGCACGCACCAGGGCCTTGCGCACGCCCGGCTCCATCGCGGCATGACCCGCGTCCGGCACGACGACCAATTCGGCCCCCGGCCAGACTCGCACCAAGGCCTCCGCCGTCACCATCGGACAGATCATATCGTAACGACCCTGGACCACGATCGCCGGATGCTTATGGAGCGCGGGCATACCCGCCAGCAGTCCGCCCGACTCCAGGAACAGGCCGTGCGCGAAATAATGGGCCTCCATCCGTGCGAGACTCAGCGCATGGGCCTCGTCCTCGGACGAGGCGATGTGACCCCGGTCCGGAATCAGCGCCGAGCACGCAGCCTCATAGCGGGCCCAGGCTCTGGCCGCAGGTATATGCATAGATGGGTCGTCATCGGACAAGCGTTTGAGGTAGGAGCCCAGCATGTCCTCTCGTTCCTCCTCCGGTAAGAATTCAACGAACCGACGCGATTCTTCGGGAAAGAAATTTCGGATTCCCCTCATGAACCAATCGATTTCGACCTGACGCCCCAGAAAAACCCCGCGCAGGATAAAACCAAGGCAACGTTCGGAATGCGCCTGGCCGTAGGCCACCGCCAGGGTCGCGCCCCAGGATCCACCGAAGACCAGCCAGGACTCGACCTCAAGATGCTCGCGCAGTAGTTCGATATCCCGCACCAGATGGGGGGTTGTGTTCGCATGGAGCGACGCATGCGGCGTCGAGCGCCCCGCGCCACGCTGGTCGAACAGGATGATCCGGTAGAAGGCGGGATCGAAGAACCGCCGCTGTGCTGGGGTTGTGCCGGAACCGGGGCCTCCGTGCAGGAAAATCACCGGAACCCCGTCAGACCGGCCGGACTCTTCCCAATACATGGAGTGTCCGTCCCCGACGTCTAAAAAGCCGCTCCGGCGACACGCCAGATCCGGATAGATTTCAACCCGGCTCACCCGATCACCTCATGTTGCGACGGCGCCTTTTATCGACTGACAGCAGGGACATGTCAAAACCGGAGACGATATTCCAAATCACGGGACACCGGTTCTCGCACTCAGCAACTCCCCACTAAACTTCAACGACCGCACCACGAGGTGCGTGGGCACGGAGAAGGTTCACCAAAGCCGTGACATCATCGGTCCTGGAGCGGCTGTCGCGCCAGGCCAACGCCACGTCCCGGCCGATCCCGACTTCGGCGAGGGTCCGGTATCCGACAAGATGATCGTAAATTTCAGGCTCACGCACCGCGGTTGCGGGAATCAGGCTGTACCCGGAACCCGCCGCCACCATCGCCTTCAACGTCTCCAGGCTCATCGCCGTGTGGCGGTGGCGGGTCGAGCCGGCACCGCAGATGTCCAAGGCTTGATCGCGCAGACAATGCCCCTCTTCCAGCAGAACCGCATCCGCCGGGTCCAGATCGTCAACCGAGATCCGGTCCATCGCCGCCAGCTTGGAGCCCTCAGGGATGATCAGGCGGAACGGTTCGCGATAGATCGGCGCGAGCGTCACCCCACTTTCCGAGATTGGCGGCGAGAGAATCACGGCGTCCAACGCGCCATCCTGCAGACGGCCAACCAGACGCTCGGTCAGGCCTTCCTCGATTTCGAGTTCCAGATTAGGATGGGCTTCGCGAAGCGGCTTCAAGAGTCCCGGCAGCAGGTATGGCCCGACCGTGGCGATCGCACCGAGGGCAAATCGACCGGACAAAGGATCGCCGCTCTCATCCGCAGGGATCAACATCGCGTCCGCCGCATCCAGCACGGCACGCGCCCGATCGATCACGGCAGCCCCCAGCGGCGTAACCAGGATCTTGCGGCTGGCCCGCTCGAAAATCGGATAGCCCAAGGCGTCCTCGACCTTTCGAACACCGACCGAGAGAGATGGCTGGCTGACATGGGACGCATCGGCCGCACGTCCGAAATGGCCGTGTTCGGCCACCGCAACCACATAGGAGATATCACGCAATGTGACGCCTTGGAGTTTCATAGAGAGATTCTATCACATCTTTCCAAACATTCGATTGGCATAAATCACAGCACCTACCAGATACACATCATCGGGTCGGCAACGACCCATTCCGGCCCTCTCGCCGGAAAGTCTTTACTCGTAAGGAGGCAGATATGGCTACCAACAAGGGACCGGTTGTATCCGTGCTTGAGAAAGCATTGGCGGACACCTATGCGCTGGCGCTGAAAACCCAGAACTACCACTGGAATGTCACCGGCGCCGATTTCTTCCAACTGCATGGCATGTTCGAGGAACAGTATGGCGACCTGAGCGGCGCCGTCGATGAGCTCGCCGAGCGCATCCGGGCCTTGGGTCACCTCAGCCCTGGCGGCTTGAAGGCATTTCAGAGCCTGACTCAGATCGAAGATGGTGATGGATCAAGTTCGCCGATCGACATGGTGAATGACCTCGCCAAGGATCATGAGACGGTCTCGAACTTGCTGAAGGAAGGCGTTGCCGCAGCTGAGGAGAACGGCGACGTTTCGACGGCAGATATGCTGACGGGCCGTCTGACCGTACATCAGAAGGCGACTTGGATGCTAAACGCGACCGCAGCTCGCTGATCACCCGGACGAGCTGCGTGGCGGACGGGATGTCGGCGCCTCCCCTCATCTCGTCCGCAGATTTTGAAACCCTTTGGAGGCATGACCCAAATGGCCGGCGCGGCACTCTCCGCCCGGCCGTTTGGCTGTCTGAGCCGAGAGCATCGTGCTAGCTTTCCCGTGTGATGACGCGATCGACACGCCGACAGATTCTCGCCGCCGTTGCCGGCGTGTCCTGCTGGAGCCTTTTGGGCGCATCCAGGCTCTCGGCATCCGTGGTGACGCGACGTGTCAGTGCACCGTCCGATCTCAAACCGGGGCATGTCGGCGTGGTCGCCGCCATCCGCTCGGGGGATGAAATCGATCTCGAGGATGGAGAACGGGTGCGCCTTGCCGGTGTCGAAGCGCCGAAACTCGGCACTGACCGGTCCCCCGCGTGGCCGATGGCGGCACAGGCCTCCGAAGCCTTGGGAAATCTGATCCTGGGGCAAAGGGTGAAACTGCTATACCCGGACGACAATGCAGACCGGTGGGGAAGAACTCTGGCACATCTCACAATAGGCGAAGATGGCGACTGGGTGCAGGGCCGCATGCTGATGGCAGGCATGGCCCGTGTCCGAACCTTCCCCCGCACCGCCAACGGGGCCCGCGCCATGTTGGATCTCGAGCGGACCGCCCGCGCGAGCGACACCGGCATCTGGTCCGATCGGTTCTATCGGATCCGCAATCCGGATGAGACCTGGAGTGATCTGGACAGTGTGCAGATCGTCGAAGGCAGGGTGGTCGACGCCGCGACCGTGAGCGGCACGACATACCTGAACTTCGGGCGAGACTGGCGCCGGGACTTCACGTTTCGAGTCCAGACGGACCCGAGGCGCGCGTTCCGACGCGCCGGAATCGATCTCGAGAAGCTGACGCGTCGGCGGGTCCGGGGGCGCGGTTGGGTGTTTCCCTTGAATGGACCGATGATCGACCTGACACATCCCGAGCAGTTCGAGGTGCTTGAGGAATGAGATCGCTTGCCTCGATCTTCGGCATCCGGCGCGTCACGGCACTGGTCGCCGTTTTGCTGTCGGTCTGGTTGACGGGCTGCGCGGTCAATCCGGCGACCGGAGACCGAAGTTTCGTGGCGTTCCTGCCACCCGAGGACGAGGCCGCGTTCGGCGCCGAGAACCATCCGCTGATCCTTCAAAAATTCGGCGGGGTCTACGACGACCCGACCCTTGGAGCCTACGTGACCCAGGTCGGCAGCACTCTGGCCTCCGTTGCGGAGCGGCCGGATCTGACCTTCACCTTCACGATCCTGGACAGCGAGACCGTCAACGCTTTCGCGATTCCCGGTGGCTACGTCTACGTGACCCGCGGCCTTCTCGCCCTGGCGGACAACGAAGCCGAATTGGCAAGCGTCCTAGGCCATGAGATCGGCCATATCACAGCCTTGCATGGCGCCCAGCGGGTCAGCCGTGGGATGCTCGCCGGTATCGGTGCCGCGATCCTCGGGGCCGCAATCGGACAGGACGCGGTGACCGATCTGCTGGGGGTCGGAGCCTCCGCCCTCCTGCAGGGCTATAGCCGGGAGCAAGAGCTGGAAGCCGATACGCTGGGGATCCGGTATCTGTCCCGAGCCGGCTACGACCCACGTGCCTCGACAAGTTTCCTCGCCAAACTCCGAGAAACCTCCCTCATCCGAGCGCAACTCGCGGGGGATGGCGATCCGGACGGGTTCGACATGTTCGCAAGCCATCCCCGACCGATCGACCGCGTGCAACGGGCCGCCGAATTGTCGGCCACCGGAAACGGCGAAATCTGGCGAGATCGTTATCTAGAGCGGATCGATGGCTTGATCTACGGCAGTTCCCCCAGGCAGGGCTTTATCCGCGGGCGGTCGTTCTTCCATCCGACGCTGGGGATCGGATTCACCGTTCCGGACGGGTTCACACTGCAAAACCAGCCGGACGACGTTCGGGCGGCGAACCGGGACAAGACGGCGGGACTGATGTTCGACGCCATACGGGTCCAACCCGACCTTTCGGCCGACCGCTACCTCAAACAGATTTGGGCACCGACCGCGAAATTCCTAAGCTTCGACCGCTTGAGGATCGGACACCGAGACGCGGCGACGGGGCTTCTGGAGCAACAAACCCCCGACGGGACGGCAGATCTACGGCTGTTGGCGATCCAGGACGGGCCGCAGCGGATCTACCGGTTCGTCTTCATCAACCGATCCCGCGACCGCGGACTGTATTCACAGGCGTTTCGGGCCACCGCCTTCAGTTTTCGGACCCTGTCGGAACTGGATTTGGCCCAGCTGAAGCCCGAACGGATCAAGATCATCGAGTCCAAGCCCGGCGAAACGATCGACGGCCTGGCAAACCAGATACCGCCAGGACCTCTGAAGGAGCAGCGGTTCAGGGTGTTGAACGGCTTGACCCCGGAGCAGATCCTGACGCCGGGTACACGGCTGAAAACCATTCAATAGCCGGAGTCTCGCGCCAATAGAAAACAGCCCCTCCTGCCAGAAGGGGCTGTGTTCGGATAAGTCGGGCCTGTGGAAGATGGCCGAATATGGATCTTATTGTGTTGCGACGTCGCGCTCGCGCGTTCAGGCTTCCAGAAGAAGGTCGCGGTTGTGTTCAACCCGATGGGACAAGCACTCCCGCAATTTCATAAGAGCGCGGTGTTCAAGCTGCCGTACCCGCTCCTTGGAGACGCCAAGCTCGCGTCCCAGCTCCTCGAGGGTCGCACCATCCTCACGGAGCCGCCGCTGATCGATGATCGTGCGCTCGCGGGGGCTAAGCTCCTCCAATGCCTCGGCAAGCCAACGCGACCGGGTGCGGGAATCCCTCATACCGGTGACCACGTCCTCCGGATTGGGACGGTCATCCGACAGGAACTCCTGCCATTCGTGTTCGCCGGACTCGGAAACCGGAGCATTGAGGGACTGGTCATGGCCTGAGAGCCGCATCTCCATCGATTCGACGTCCTTGAGCGCCACGCCCAACTCGGTCGCGATGCTGGTCCGGCCCTCATCCGTCATCGGCCCGTTGACCGCGTCACGGATCTTTGCGCGCAGACGGCGCAGATTGAAGAACAGGGATTTTTGTGAGGCGGTCGTTCCGGTCCGGACAATCGACCAGTTACGCAGGATATAATCCTGGATCGCCGACCTGATCCACCACGCAGCGTAGGTCGAGAAGCGAACCTCCCGCTCCGGCTCGAACCGGGCGGCTGCCTGCATCAGGCCCACATTGCCTTCCTGCACCAGATCGCCCATCGGCAGTCCGTAGTTGCGAAACCTGCTGGCGGTGCTCACCACCAGGCGGGTATAGGACCGGACCAATTCGTGCAGGGCGCGCTCGTCATTCTCTTCGCGCCAGCGGCGGGCCAGTTCGAATTCATGATCGCGTTCCAGAAGAGGCTCCTTCATGGAGGCCTTGATGAACGCGACATTCGCCCGTTGGGTCTGGGGATCGTCGATATGTGCCATGACCAAGCCCCCTGCGCTGAAAACCAAGCCGATCTAAGTGATCGTTATTTTGATCTTGTTACGCAGGCAGGTTTTGTCCG
>CALAHL010000938.1 GCA_937891725.1 uncultured Rhodospirillaceae bacterium
TGGTGAACACCGTGGGGCCCGAGCTCGCCGCCGAGATGCAGCGGGTGTCGATCGGACGGGCCTTGGTGAGGGATCCGGCGATCTATTTGATGGATGAACCGCTGTCCTCCCTTGACGCCAAACTGCGCGGCGAATTGCGGATCGAGCTCAAGCGAATTCACGCCGATCTGGGTGCAACCCTGCTCTACGTGACCCATGATCAGGTCGAAGCCATGACAATGGCGACCCATGTCGGCGTGCTCGATAGTGGTCGTCTGGTTCAGGTGGGAACCCCGCGCGAGATCTACGAGAATCCCCTGAACACCTATGTGGCATCGCGCCTGGGTTTGCCGCGGATCAACATGCTTCCGGCAGACCTATTCCCGGGGGCGCCGAAAGGCGCTCGGACCATCGGTTTGCGCCCCGAACATATCACCTTGACTGCTGGCACAGAGGGAGACGGGCGCGAGGCCTCGGTCACCCGTGTTGAGCACCTGGGTGATCAGACCCGCCTGCATTTGTCCTGCCTAGGCCACGACATGATCACGTTAACCGATCCGCACACCCCGCTACTCCGGGGCGATTCCGTCAGACTTAAGCCGCGCGCAGCACTCTACTTCGACGACCGGGACGCAAGAATTCCATGAGGAGGGCCCCATGAGCCAATTCATCAATGCCAAAGACACTATTGTCACTGAGGCCATCGACGGGCTTCTGCGCATGTCCGGTGGAGCGCTGTCACGATTGGACGGATATCCGCATATCAAGGTGGTCATGCGTTCCGACTGGGACCGATCAAAGGTGGCCCTGGTGTCTGGAGGTGGATCCGGGCACGAGCCGTCCCATGCGGGCCTTGTCGGCAAAGGTATGCTGACGGCGGCGGTTTGCGGAGAGATCTTCGCGTCACCTTCGGTAGACGCGGTCTTGGCAGCGATCCTGTCGGTCACCGGTAAGGCCGGATGCCTGCTGATCGTCAAGAATTATACCGGCGATCGGCTCAATTTCGGACTTGCGGCGGAACGTGCAAGGGCTTTCGGGCTGAAGGTCTCAATGGTCGTGGTCGACGACGATATAGCGCTGCCGGATCTCCCGCAGCCGCGCGGTGTGGCGGGCACCCTCTTCGTCCACAAGATCGCCGGCGCATTGGCCGAGCAAGGGCATGATTTGAAAGCTGTGACCGAAGCGGCCGAAAGGGTTATCGACGGAGTTGCCTCGATCGGAATGTCACTGGACACCTGCACCATCCCTGGATCCCCGAAAGAAGACCGGATTGGCCGCGACAAAGCGGAATTGGGCCTCGGCATCCATGGCGAGGCCGGTGTGAGCCAAGTCACCTTCATAGGCGCGCGACATGCCATGGAAATGGTGACCTATAAGTTGATGCCATATGCCACCGATGGCCCACTTGCGGTTCTGCTCAACAATCTGGGTGGCGCAACACCGCTTGAAATGTCGATCCTGTCCGAGGAGCTGATGCGTTCGACCTTAGGGGAGCGGATCAAACTGGTGATCGGTCCGGCCCCGTTGATGACCTCGCTCGACATGCGGGGGTTCTCGGTCTCGATCCTCCCTTTGACGACCGAGGACGAAGCGGCTTTGAAGGCCCCGGTTGGACCGGTCGTCTGGCCAGGGGCCGTCACGCCGTCGGTTGTCGGGACATTTCCTCTGCCGGACGGACTGACTCCGATCAAGCCGATCCCCTCCGAGCACTCGCAGCGCAGGGCCTTTTTGCAGAAGTGCTGCGAGCTGATGATCGCCGCAGAAGAGGACTTGAACCTGCTGGACGCCAAATCTGGCGACGGCGATACCGGCTCCACCCTTGCGACGGCCGCACGCGCGCTCATCGGGGCCCTCGACCGGCTGCCACTCGCCGATCTGACCCAGCTCTACCGCGCCATCGGCCTGGAGCTGAGCCAAACAATGGGCGGCTCTTCCGGAGTGCTGTTGGCGATATTCTTCTCGGCTGCCGGGGACGGTGCCGCTGGTGGCGAGGACGCTGCGGGCGCGTTGGTCAGAGGTTTGGAGCGAGTTCAACAAGTGGGCGGCGCCCGCCTGGGCGACCGAACGTTGATCGACGCTTTGGCACCGGCGCTTGAAGCGCTCCCAAATGGGTTGCCGGCGGCGGCCAAGGCTGCACGTACCGGTGCCGACGCGACCGCCGATATGGCCAAAGCCAAGGCCGGACGCGCCGCCTATGTGCCGGAAAGCAGCCTGATCGGAAATAATGACCCGGGTGCCGAGGCCGTAGCGCGGTTGTTGGAGGGTCTGCTTTAGGGAGGCCCCAAGCCTCTGCCTGGCTCTACGCCATCCAGGTGGCGATTGGAAACCACAAAATGGCGCTACTGGTCAGAGCGGTGTCGCCGCTCATCAAGCCGAGCGCCGCGACCTGAATGATGCCCGTCTCTCTTAATCGTCGTCCGACGGGATCGCCCTAAAGTCGGTCGATTTCATATCTCCTGACCCCGGTACGGACGGATCGTCTTCCCCCGTCTCTCCTAGGAGCATTCCGCGTCGAATCAACTCTCGGATCGCAGCGGCACGTGAAGGGATGCGGTGCTCGAACCTCCAGTCATCGATTTTTGTCAACTCCGCCTCGTCTAGCATCACCTGGAGTCGTTCTGTGCGTTTCAAGTCCTCGTTGTCGTCAGGCATCCGTCTCCTCCAGTTGAATCCAACCAAGATTGATTTCGGCTCACCGCTGTTCTGTAGAAGCTTCGATGGCATTCAATATAACCATCTCATTCGGATCTGAAAAATATTATTAACCGGATAAAAAATAAACATGTGAAACTTACAATAAATCGAAAATTTTATGAATTTAATTTTCAGCACTTAAAGTTAAAGATATGAACTTTTTTCAAATTACTCGGTCCTTCTGAAGTCACATCGGGGCGCAGAACACCGATCTGCCGGAGCTTCCAACAACCCTGTCTCGGCACGGCACCGCAAGCTCCGAAAAGTCGCCCGCTTTAGTATCCCGCATGTCAGCTGAT
This sequence comes from uncultured Rhodospirillaceae bacterium, assembly GCA_937891725.1. Lineage (GTDB taxonomy): Bacteria > Pseudomonadota > Alphaproteobacteria > Thalassobaculales > Thalassobaculaceae > JANSYC01. Next base: position 2,973 of record CALAHL010000938.1, read on the forward strand.
TCAGTCTCGCGTACGTCCTTTACCTTCTATTCAGATGTCAAAGAAGGCGGCCAACTGCCCTTCACCAAAACCGGCCCCGTCCAAGGACGCCACCGAGGTTGGCGGGATTCCCTTGGAACCAGGCTCCGGTCGATACGTTGATTGCAGAGCAACTCAACCGCGAGAGCGACCCATTCCGACCCAAATGGGGCTAGGAGCGATATGAAAACAGTATTGGTGATAAACGATGTTGAGCACAGTCTTGAGGCCGACAGTCGGACCACGCTGCTCGACGGCTTGCGTCACCATCTGGGCCTGATGGGAACCAAGAAGGGCTGCGATCATGGCCAGTGCGGGGCTTGCACGGTCCTGATAAACGGCCGGCGGATCAATTCCTGTCTGACGCTCGCCTGCATGCACGACGGCGATGCGATTACCACGATCGAGGGACTCGGCACCGCCGACGAACTTTCCCCTCTTCAGAGCCTGTTCGTCGAACATGACGGCTTCCAGTGCGGCTATTGCACCCCCGGCCAGATTTGCTCGGCGACCGCGATGCTGACGGAGGCGGAGGCAG
>CALAHL010000939.1 GCA_937891725.1 uncultured Rhodospirillaceae bacterium
TGGTCTTCGAGGGAATCGAGCATCGACAGGGGCCGAACTATGTCGCGCAGGTCGGTATCTTCAGGCTGGAGAACGGCGACCTGATGGAGTCCGAACGCCGGGTTTATCCCGTCGAGCAGACATCGACCACCGAAGCCGCCATTCGTCCGCGCGCCTGGGGCGATATCTATGCGGTTCTCGGCGAGAAAGCGGACAATGGGCGCTCCACGGTTCGGATTTACGTCAAGCCGCTGGTGCTTTGGATCTGGATCGGATGCGGGTTGATGACTCTCGGCGGGCTGGTCTCACTTGCCGATCGGCGGTTGCGGGTCGGCGCGCCCGGAAAACGCAATGCCGAGACTTGGACACCGGCCCATGCGGGAATGGACGCTGGCGATGATTGACCCGTGTCGGAGATCCGGTGGCCCGTTCCTCGCGGTGGCGCCGGCATGAGGCGGCTGTTTTTCCTGCTGCCCTTGCTGGGCGCGCTCGCTCTGATCGGCTGGCTCGGGTACCCGATCCTGGCCGGGCATAACCCGCAAGCTCTGCCTTCGGCACTCCTCGACAAGCCGATTCCGGACTTCGATTTGCCGTCATTGCAGGACGGAGACAGTTCTGTCGCCTCAACGGAGCTTGCGACCGGCGCTCCGATCCTCTTGAACGTCTTCGCGTCCTGGTGTGCGCCGTGCCGAGCCGAGATCCCGTTGATGCGTCGGCTGGTGGATGAAGGTGCGATCACGGTCTATGGCCTGGCCTACAAGGACGATCCGGGCGCGACCCGCAATTTTCTTAAGACTCTGGGGAATCCCTATAAGCGGATTGCAGTCGATCGGAACGGCCGGGTCGGGATCGATCTTGGCGTCTATGGTGTGCCGGAAACCTACGTGATCGACGGCCAGGGACGCATCCGCTACCGCCATGTCGGGGAACTGACCCGGGCGGTCGTCGAGGAGCAATTGATTCCTCTGATGCGTGAGATTGCCGGATGAGACAGGTCCTGTTCCTGCTGATGCTTGTAGTCTGTCTGACCGGGTCGGGCTCGTTTGCCCCCGCACTTGCGGTGCAGCCGGACGAGATGCTGGAAGACCCGGTCCTGGAAAGCCGGGCTCGGGGATTGTCGGCCCAGATCCGCTGTCTGGTGTGCCAGAACCAATCGATCGACGGCAGCAACGCTGAACTTGCGGCTGATCTTCGTGTTCTGGTCCGGGAACGGCTTGTCGCGGGCGACAGCGACCAGCAGGTCCTTGACTATCTGGTGGACCGGTACGGCCCGTTCGTGCTGTTGGAGCCGCCGACCACCGAGAGCACCTATCTCCTCTGGTATGGGCCGGTAGGCTTGTTGGTCATCGGTGGCTTGGCCCTGGGCGTGTTCGCCTGGCGCCGCCGCCGCCCCGAGGTTTCGGAGCCGCTGACGGCCGAGGAACAGGCACGGGTGAACGCGCTGCTCGACGGAGCAGGGGATGAGGGAAGAGAACCGTGATTTTCTGGGCGATAGCGGGCATTTTGCTGCTGGCGGCGGTCTTGGCATTGTTGGCGCCTTTGGTGCGCCGTCGGGTCGACCAGGGGGATCGGCAGGATCATGGGCTGGCGGTTCTGCGCGATCAAATTGCGGAACTGGAGCGTGACCGTCAGGCAGGCCGAATCGATGAGATTCAAGCCGAGGCGGCTCGAATTGAAATCGAACGACGGATCCTGTCGGAAGCCGGGACGAGGTCTGCCGTGCGAACTGACGAGGCATCGGTTGAGCGCGGGCGCCGACGCCGGTTCGTGACCTCAACGATCGTCATTTTTCTGGTTCCGATTGCGACACTCGGCTTGTACGCGAGCTTGGGGTCCCCCGGGCTGCAGGACGCGCCATTGGTGGACCGGGCGGCCGAGCGGACTCGCACGGATACTGCCGATGAACGGCTGCGCGGCCTGGAGGACATGGCGACGCAGTTGGCCGGGCGCTTGGAGAACGAGCCAACCGATCTCGGCGGCTGGATGCTGCTGGGGCGGACTTATCAGATGCTGGAAAAGCCGGCCTCCGCCGTCGACGCCTTCCGCAAGGCGACTCAATTGCCGACCGCCGACGCGGCCTCCTGGTCTTCGTTGGGCGAGGCGATGGTTCAGGCAAATGACGGCCTGGTGCCGCCGGAAGCCAAAGGCGCGTTCCAGCAGGCGGTTGACCTCATGGCGGCGGAACCCCGCGCCAGGTTCTATCTTGGGCTGGCGGAACGACAGGCCGGAAATATCGAGGCGGCACTGGCCTGGTGGATCGATCTTGAGGCGGATTCTCCTGCGGATGCACCGTGGCAGCAGTTGCTCAGCCGGCGCATCGATGAAGCCGCCGCCGATATTGGCGTCGATCTTACGGATCGACGATCGGCCGCCGCCGCCCGCAGTGCCGTGCGCACAGCAGAGCAGCAGGAGCAACGCGGTCCCAGCGCCGCGGATATGGAGGTCGCCTCCCGAATGGCTCCCGAAGATCGGTTGGAGATGATCCAGGGCATGGTCGCGGGTCTTGCGGCCCGTCTGGAGGAAGACCCCAACGATGTCGACGGCTGGCGGCGCCTGGGACGGTCCTATCAGGTTCTGGATCAGCCTGCGAAGGCGGTCGAAGCCTTTGGAGAGGCGGCCAAGCGGGCGCCGGACAGGGTGGAAGCGCAACTCGACTACGCCCATGCCCTGTTCCCGCCCGGCACCAGCGAACGTGAGATGCCGGCTGAGTTCATTCAGGCGATCGAGCGCATTCGGACGATCGATCCCGCCAATCCCGAGGGCTTGTTCTTCGGCGGGTTGATTGCCGATCGTGGCGGCAATTCGAAAGAGGCGCGGGCGCTGTGGACCCGTCTTCTCGATAATCTGCCTGCGGACAGCCCGGTGCGGGCGGCTGTCGAGCGTCGGATTGAGGCGCTCGACGGATAGGAGGTTGGACGGCTATCGTCGCCAACCGACCATTCC
>CALAHL010000940.1 GCA_937891725.1 uncultured Rhodospirillaceae bacterium
CTTGGCGCGGGATGCAGACCGGGCGTTGGACAGCGTGCCGGGGTTGATCGTGGCGCACTGGGTGGAGGGAAGGTTCTGAGCGTACGGTGTATTGCCAAAAAATTAACCCTTTTATGTGAAGTTGGCGAAAACTCTCTCCAGGGGCTTCTGCATGCATATCGACCCACATCTTTATCGCAAGGCGTTCCAAGCCTACCTGCGCAAAGGGACGCCTATCGAGTGGTCGATTAAGCAGGAGCGGCCTACCACCCACTACATTTGGCGCACGCGTGGGGATGATAAGGTCCGCCCGAGCCATGCTGCCAACAACGGTCAGGTCTTCGCATGGGATGACCCGCCCGAGACGGGCCACCCCGGCGAAGACTACGGCTGCCGCTGCACGGCTGAGCCCTTCATGCCGACAGTCGATGAGTTCATTGAAATCGAAGTGGCCGATACAGGGGACTTCCGAGCCGCTTGGAGCAGCCGTGACTTCGTCCGCCACTACTACAATGGTCGTGGGCGCGGTGTTACCGTTCGGGAAACCGGACATCTGAGCAGGATCGTGGCACAGTACATGGGTGAGGTGAGAGAGCGCATGAAAGGCCACATTGCCCGGGTCGCCAGAAGACACCCAAACGGTGCCTTCTCCGACGATTTCGTCAACACCTACAACATGACTGGGGTCGTATTCAGCATCGGTGACACGACGATAGGCGGTCGCTTCACGGGAAACTGTATTGCGGAGTTTGGCATTCTGACGGTCTCTGGGCAATTCGAGTTCTACCTGGAAGATGAATTCGCCGATCCAGCCGACGTCGGTTTGGAAGTCATCGACCTAGGCGAGACAATCTACGAAAATATCCATAGACCGCTGGATGACTATCTGCGTGGACGCCCGAGCGGAAGGCAACGGCTCGGCATTCACACTGGCGAACCTTATCCGATCACGGATCGGTGGACTGGAAGCTTCTCGGGTCAGGTCTATGCGGACCCAGCGCGCAGCAACTTCTGATGAATTGCGGGCGGAGCGATCATGGAAGCGGAGTGCTAGCCGCACTCGCCGGTGTCGTTCTGCTTCCGTGCGTCGTCTTGGCTCTATGGATCGTGGTCGTCTTCAACACCAGATATCGCACATGTGTGCAGCTTGAGAACGGCGCAAACCTTGGCTACGAAGCGGTCTTTGACCTCAGTCGGCCCTACCTGAAGCCAATTGCGGTTCCGCGATTGGAGGATGGAACACCGATCCTGCGCGACATGCTCTGGTCGATCAAGGTCACGCCAACCACCATCTATGGCGTCTCGCTGGAGCCTGTAGATGAACGCGGGTATCAGTTCGCTTGGCGCAACGACGTCGGGCTTGTCTTGGAAGCCGATAATCCCACCGAATACGAGCGTCTTGTCGCCGAAGCGGGCCATGCGAACTGGGACATTGAGACCAATAATGTCGGCACCCAATGGCTGATGAATGAACTAGCCGGGCGACCGGATTTCGAAGTCCGCCGATGTCCGACGTCCTTGGTCACATGGTGATCCAGTGCCCACTCCACGCGAAACCATCCTCACCGCGCTGCACGCGCGGCTTTCGGCGTTGCCCGCAACCG
>CALAHL010000941.1 GCA_937891725.1 uncultured Rhodospirillaceae bacterium
TCTCCCTTCGAACAACTCCGATTCGAAGCGGTTTCACACCGGATGGCAAGAGGGCGCGGTTACCGGACGCAGCGGGGCGGGGTGTCGTAGATGCTGTAGCTGTCGCAGCTCGGCCCGAACCAATCGCTCATATAGGCGAACGTGTTCTTTCCGGTCGCGACCTGCGGGCCGAGCAGCGCGCCGGCGCCGACCGTCCAATACGGGTTCGCAACCGTGCAGCCCGACAGGGCGACGAGCGACAGGGCCACGCAGGCGCAGCGTTTTAGGAGGGGAAGCAGCATCTTTCGTCTCCGAAGTTCTTTCGGGGTGCGGGCACCGTTTTGGTGAGCGTCGAGATATTACCCGGAAATGAGAGGATCCGCCAGAACTTCGTCGACGGTCTTGATGGCGGCCAGCGGGCGCATCGCCTCCAGCGCCGCCAGATGCTGGCGTTCCGTCCCAGTCGAGCAGGCATCGCCCGCGACCGTCACCTCGAATCCGATATCGACGGCCTGGCGCACTGTGCTTTCGACCGTATAGGCGGTCGACACCCCGCAGCAGATCAGTCGACGTGCCCCGAGCCCCGCCAGGACGTCGGCAAGCGTCGAATTGTGAAACCCGCTGTTGCGGGTGTGCGTCACCACGATTTCGTCGCCTTCAGGCCCCAGCCCGTCCACGAACTCGACCCCCCAGGTCCCCTCCTGCCAGGCCCCCAACTCAATCCACTCTCGGATCAGTGGCGTGTTCACCACCACACCGCGATAGCCCGGGTCGACCGCCAGCCGCACGTGAACGATCGGAACGCCGGCGGACCTTGCGCCCGCGAACAGCCGCCGCGCATTTCCCAGCCGCTCCGCACGCGTGGTGCTGTCCGCGCCGATCCCGACCTTCACCTTGCCGTCCGGATGGCAGTTTTCGTTCTGGTAATGATTGGCGACGACCGCGATTTCCGCTCCCGGGCCCGACATGCTCCGCTCCCTGTCCGACGATCTCCCCTTGATCCAACGACGGGATTGCCTATCTGCGCAAGCAATGCTTTATTGCGACCGGCTCGCAAAAGCGCCCGTTTCCGATCTGGAGAGACCGCCATGGACATGCCGACCCCCGCCCTGAACGCCACCGGCTCGATGATGGAGTTGTTGCTGACCCGCCGGTCGGTGGTGGCGAAGAACATGGTCGAACCCGGCCCGGATGCGGCAACCTTGGACGAGATTCTGGCGGCCGGCATTCGGGTACCGGACCACGGAAAGCTGGGACCGTGGCGGATCCAGGTGCTTCACAAGGCAGGGCAGAAGGCGCTCGGCGATGTGTTTGCCGAGATCTTTGCCCGCCGCAACCCCGAGGCCGAGGACCGCCAGATCGAAATCGAGCGCGCCCGCCCGCAGCGCGCACCGGTCCTGTTGGCCGTCACCGACCGGATCGACCCGCACCACCCGAAGATCCCTGAGATCGAACAGGTGCTGTCCGGCGGTGCGGTCTGCCAGAACCTTCTGGTCGCATCCCACGCCGCCGGATTCGTGGCCCAATGGCTGACCGAATGGCCGTCCTTCGATCCGGACGTGAAAGCCGCTCTGGGCCATAGCCCGGAAACCAAGATCATCGGGTTCATCTATATCGGCACCGCAGGGGATACCCCGAGCGAGCGGACTCGGCCGGATCTGGCGACCGTGGTCACCGAATGGACCGGCCCGGCAGCTTCGTAAACCTCTGGCTTTCCGTAGGCATGTTGAGGAGCATTCACGCGCCCCTTGCACATCCGTGCGCTAGGACTATCCTAGTACGCATATCACCCAAGACTCTTGGGGGAGAGAGCGACGGGCGGATCGGGCAACCGGTGTGCTGCGGTCGCCGCCGAAGGAGCAACCGCCCCGGAAACTCTCAGGCACCCGAACCCCAAGGCGAGGTAACCTCTGGAGAGCAGGCGGGCCGCATATAGGCGGTTTTGCCTCACCGACGGGGAACGTCGAGACACCCAAGACTTGGGGGTCGCGGCTAATCTCTCAGGTTCCGGTACAGAGGGGGCGCGTCGACCCGATCGGGTTCGGCGGTGCGTCCTTGACCTCTCTGCCCGACCTTGGGGGATACATGTCCGACACGACTGAGCTGCTCAAGACACCTTTGCACGCGCTTCATGTGGAGCTTGGCGGCAAGATGGTGGAGTTCGCCGGCTACAGCATGCCGGTGCAGTACCCGCTCGGCGTCCTGGGCGAACACAAGCACACCCGCGCCAAGGCCGGATTGTTCGATGTCTCCCATATGGGTCAGGTGCGCATCGACGGGGCCGACGCCGCCGAGAAGCTTGAGACGCTCACCACCGGGGATCTTCAGGCCCTGACCCCCGGCCGGATGCGCTACACCCTGTTCACCAATGAGACCGGTGGCATTCTGGACGACCTGATGGTCACCAATGCCGGCGATCATCTGTTCGTGGTGGTGAACGC
>CALAHL010000942.1 GCA_937891725.1 uncultured Rhodospirillaceae bacterium
CTCGAACAGCCGTCGCGCCTTCTCCACATCATAGGGCGCCTCTTCCAGGGTCTCGGAATCCCATTCGTGCCGGTCCGCATCGAAGAAGTCGCCGCCATAGACGTGCAGCGCCCCGGTCAGCTTGGTCAGCGGATTCTTGACCGAATGAATGGCGCTGTCTCCCAGCCAGACAGCACCCCTGGCTTCCATATCCTTGGTGCCGAGCCGTTCCAGACCATTCTCCTCGGAGCGGCGCCAGAAGGTGTTGGTTTCCTTACCGGTATAGATCCCGATCGCCGCCCACATGGCGTGGTCATGCGGCATCAGCTCCATTTCCGGCCCCCAGACCAGATTGAGCACGGTCAGCTTGTCGGACCGGTGCAGCGTGAACAGGCCCGCCTTGGTGGGCTCCCCCAAAGCTTTCATCACCGCCGCCGGATCGGTCACCGCCGCTGCCACGACCTCACGCGCCGCCATTTCAGGCGCGGTCTCGTCGAGGGCCGTGGTGCAGTCGGCGATGAATTTTTCGATGTCGAACATGGCAAGGCTCCCGTGAATGAACTGGTCCGACTATACGCCGCCATCAATTCACCCGCCACCGCTCGAGCACGTCCCGCCGCACCTCGACCCCCAGGCCCGGACCCTGCGGGACATGGGCTGTCCCGTCCGCCACGCGGATCGGCTCGACCAGAAGATCCTGGCGGAACGGATGCTGTGTGCTGTCATATTCCAGCAGCGGGGCGTGCGATCCGAAGGCCGGCGTGGTCGTCGGAAGGACCGCGAGCAACTGCATCGCCGCCGCCAGGCCGATCCCGGTTCCCCAGACATGCGGCTGATACCGCACACCATGGGTCCACGCCATGTCGGCAATCCGCTTCGCCTCGGTCAGCCCGCCGCAGGACGCGGTGTCCGGCTGAATGATGTCCATTGCGCGGGCCTCCAGGATGCGGCGGAAATCGTGCCGGGTGAAGGAGCATTCGCCCCCCGCGATCGGGATCGAGGTGGTTCGGCGCAGCTCGGCATACCCGTCCAGATCCTCCGGCTCCACCGGTTCTTCGAACCACCCGATATCGAGCGGTTCCATCGCCAGTGCCAGTTTTTTGGCCTGCACCAGGTCGCAGCCGTGATTTGCGTCCACGAACAGTTCGATCTCCCGTCCGATGATGTCGCGCAGCATCTCGACCAATTCGATGTCGTCACGAAACCCGAAGCCCACTTTGGTTTTCATCGCAGTGAATCCGGCGTCGAGATATCCCTCCGCCTCGGCCTGCAGGAGTGCCCGGTTCTCCACTGGTGTATTGGAGCGCCGATAAAGCCCGGTCGCATAGGCCCTTACGCTGTCCCGGATCGGTCCCCCCATCAGCACGTGCACCGGCTGTCCGAGCGCCTTGCCCCGCAGATCCCACAACGCGATGTCGAGGGCGGAGAGCGCCTGCACCGGCACGCCCCGTTGCCCGTGGTCCCGAAGCGCGTTGTACAACTCCTCCCAGATGGCATCGCCGGCCAGTGGCGAGCGTCCGATCAGACGCGGCGCATAGTATCGGTCGATCACGGTGGCGAGCGCGAAGGGCGGCCCGTACCCGTCGCCCCAGCCGATCAGCCCACTGTCGGTCTCGATCTCGACCACCAGCCCGACCCGTTTGTCGACCCAGGCCTGGCTGAACGCGAAGCTCTTTTCGATCGGCGCTTCCAGCACATGGGTGATGATCCTGGTGATCTTCATTTTGTTTGTCCTCCCGTCTACAGTCCCGCCAACCATAACGGGGACACCCAGGGAAAGGGAGCGAGACGATGCGGGTACTGATTCCAGACGTACAGTTCGACGGAGAGCCGACGGTCGAGATCGAGGCCTTCGAGGGCAAGGCGAGCTTCGACGTCTATCAGGCCAAGTCGGGGGCCGAGATTCCCGATGACGTCCTACGCGCCTGCGACGCGGTCCTGTTGTGGCATATCGTCGATGTCGATCCCGCGATGGTCGCCAAGCTCGACAACTGCAAGATCATCGCGCGGCTCGGGATCGGCTACGATCGGATCAATACCGCTGCCTGCGGAGAGCGCGGCATCCGGGTCTCGAATGTGCCGAGCTACGACGTGACCGACGTGGTCAACTCCACCATCGCCATGGTGCTGGCGCTGCAGCGCGGCCTGTTGAGCTATCACGAGGAGCTGAAGGCCGACATCCGCAGGAACTGGGCCTGGGAAGGGCCGCCGGCGCTGCGCCGGGTGCGCGGCCAGAATTTCGGCATCGTCGGATGCGGACGGATCGGCACGGCGGTCGCTGTGCGCGCGCGGGCGATGGGCATGAATGTGGGCTATTTCGACCCATATCTTCCGACCGGCCACGAGATGTCCCTGGACCTCAAACGCTTCGGATCACTTGAGGAGCTGCTCGGGTGGTCGGACGCGGTCAGCCTGCACACACCGCTCAACGCCGACACCACCAACATGATCAATAAGGCGACCGTCGACGCCATGAAGGGCGACACGATCCTGTGCAACTGCGCGCGGGGCGGGCTGGTCGACCTGGACGCATTGGAGCACGGCATCCGCACCGGCAAGATCGGCGGCGCCGCGCTCGACGCCTTCACCCTGGAGCCGCCGGCGCCGCACCCGATGCTCGATGCCTGGGCGCGGGACGAGGACTGGATCAAGGGAAGGCTCTGCATCACCCCGCATTCCAGCTTCTACAGCCGCACAACGCTCAACGAGATCCGCCGCGACGCCGCCCGGACGGCTTTCGACTACCTGGCGAACGGGGTCTGGCGGAACGGGGTGAACGCCAAAGAGCTGAAAGACTGAGGGAACCGCAGACGGGCGCAGACGTTTACCAACAGGGTTCCGGCGGTCACACTGCCGGACCGTCGACCGCTTTCTGCTAATGGGCGGCCCTCGATGGCCAGGGCCATTCGAGTGAACCGCCAGACTGGAGACTTAAAGTGACGATCATCCGCCTCCTGCTAACTATTTGGCAATGTCAGCGTAGCGTGTTGAAGAATGGCGAGGGGCGATATGTAGGTG
>CALAHL010000943.1 GCA_937891725.1 uncultured Rhodospirillaceae bacterium
GGAGCTCAAGACGGTGCTGCTGCCGGCTTGGGACTGCCTGCCCTATGACCGGGTGTCACCCAATGGTGAAGTGGTCGGCCTTAGGGTTCGATCGCTCGCCCGGTTGGTTACCAAGACCAAAGCTGACAGGCTGATCCTCACTACCGTGAACGCGCTCCTGCAACGGGTGCCGCCGCGCGAGTTTTTCATCGGTGCCGGGATGGGGCTACAGGTCGGCGACCAGGTCGAGCTGGAAGAATTATTGGCGATGTTCACTCGATCCGGCTACGGCCGGACCGACACCGTGCGGGAAGCCGGTGAGTACGCGGTGCGCGGCGGGATCATCGATGTCTATCCGACCGGGTTCGAGGAACCTGTTCGTCTTGATTTCTTCGGCGATGAGTTGGAAAGCATCCGCCGCTTCGATCCGATGAGCCAGCGGACCAGCGGCAAATCCAAGAAGGTGATTTTCCGTCCGACGGGGGAGTTGTTGCTGGACGATGCGTCTGTCCAGCGGTTCCGGCAGGGCTATCGTGGGCTGTTCGGCGCCGAGGTGACGTCCGATCCGGTTTACGACGCGGTCAGCGCCGGTCGCCGTCACGGCGGAATGGAGCATTGGCTGCCGCTCTTCCATGAGCGGATGGCGACGGTGTTCGACTACGCGACCGATGCGGTGATCGCGCTCGATCATCAGGCTGAGGAGGCGACGACCAACCGGTTCGAGCAGATCCACGAGTACCACACTGCCCGCGCGGACATGCTGAAGGTCAGCGGCTCGGAGGCCGGCGGGATCTACCGCCCGCTGCCTGCCGACGCGCTGTATCTGGGCGAGGCGGAACTGGCCACCCTGCTGTCTGATCGGGTGGTGGGTGCGTTCACCCCGTTCGCGTCACCCGACGGCCCGGCGGTGATCGACTGCGGGGCCAAGGGCGGCGTCGACCTGACCGAAGCGCGCACAAGGGGCGGGACGGAGATCTATCAGGCCGCTGCCGATGCGGTGGGACTTGAAGCCGGCAAGGCCAAGGTGATCGTTGCCGGATACTCCACCGGTTCGCGGGACCGTCTGGCGCATCTGCTGGGCGAGCACGGGCTGAAATCGATCGTCGCGGTGGACAACCTGGAGGAGGCCAAGGCGCTGCCGAAAGGGGCGACCGCAGCCCTGGTTCTGCCGGTCGAGCATGGATTCCGGTTTGAGGGCCTGTCCG
>CALAHL010000944.1 GCA_937891725.1 uncultured Rhodospirillaceae bacterium
AACGCCACCACCAAGCGGCTTGCCGCTCCGCTTCCCAGCGGTCTGCTTTTTCTTAGATGCATTAACTTTAAGAAAATCGAACATAGTCGAATCCTCGAATAGGATTCTGTTAATATAAGCCATGTATGGACCGGCGCAAGCCTTTGTTTCATAGGGCTTACACGCGGTTCAGGAGCATATGATTTCAATGGGAAAATTGGCGGAATGGTGAGCGCGACAGGATTCGAACCTGTGACCGTCTGATTAAAAGTCAGATGCTCTACCAACTGAGCTACGCGCCCGCCGTGCCGTGCGGCTATCGACTGGCCGGGAAACTAGGGTGACACCCCCGCCCCGTCAATCCGTGAAAGACCGAAAGGCGGCAGATGGCCACAGAGTCCGGCTTGAATATCGCCCAGACCTTCAGTTCCAAGGTCCGGTTTGCTTGGCTTTGTCGGATTTGTCCGGGTCGATATTGAAACGATGCACCACCCGTTCTGCCACTCTCGGGCTAACGAATTCGGTGATGGCACCGCCCAACCGGCCGATTTCCTTGACGAATCGCGACGAGATGAACTGGTTCCGGTCCGATGCCATCAGAAAGGTGGTTTCGATCCTGGGGTTCAGGCGCGCGTTCATACCCGCCATTTGGAACTCGTATTCGAAATCCGAGACCGCCCGCAATCCGCGGATGATGACCGAAGCTTTCTCCGACTCCGCGAAATGCATCAGCAGCGAGCCGAACGGTTTGACCTCGATCGTGCCGTTGAAGCCGTTGGATTGGTTCTTAGCGATGATCTCCGGCAACTCGTCCCGCACCATCTCGACCCGCTCGTCCAGGCTGAACAGCGGTCCCTTTCCGGCATTGCGCGCCACCGCCACGATCAGATGGTCGACCGTCTTGCTGGCGCGGCGGATAATGTCGATATGGCCGTTGGTGATCGGGTCAAAGGTGCCGGGATAGATCCCGATGCGCAGTTGGCTCATCCCTCGGTCTCCTCCCCGCCCTCGGAGCCGTCAGCCGGCTCCGCGCCCGCGTCGCCTTCATCAGCATCGGCCTCAACGTCTCCCTCAGCCGAAGCTTCGAGGCCTTCCTCAGGCTCGTCATCGCCAGCCTCACCGACCAGGGAGACTGATACAACCCGCTCATCATCCGCAACTCGGAAGATGTACACACCCTGCGACTGACGCGCCGTGATCCGAACATCTCCGATCGGACAGCGGATAACCTGACCCTGATCGGTGACCAAC
>CALAHL010000945.1 GCA_937891725.1 uncultured Rhodospirillaceae bacterium
ATGTCTCCCATTCCTTCCGGCTCACAGCTCTGCAAGCGGCCTGCCGCCCCGAAGCCCGAGCAGCGTGCCCTCGCGGCAGCGGACTCGGCGACTGAATCCCAGAGTCGCCGGCGCCGGCGCCTGCGGGACCCGCGAACAGCATGCCGGCCCGGTCGACTCCGGCGATGGTCCCGCCGCCGGCGCCGACCGTGTGAATGTCGACCGAAGGGATCACCAGATCGTAATCGGCGACTGTCAGCTCATCGGTGATGGCGATCCGACCCTCGGCCATCAGCATGACGTCGCAACTGGTGCCACCGATCTCCATCGAAATCAGATTGTCGTGTTCGGCGGTGCGTGCGAAATGGCGCATGGAGCCGACGCCCGCCGCCGGACCGGACAGCACCAGATTGACCGGCTGGTGGGCGATCTGCTCGACCGAGACCGCACCGCCGTTCGACTGCAGCAGGAACAGCCGGTGCTTTAGCCCTTTGGTCGCGAGTTCGGATTCGAGATTGCGGAGATAACCGACCACCCTGGGCGCCAGATAGGCGTTGACAACGGTGGTCGAGCTGCGCTCGTACTCCCCGATGATCGGGACGATCGCGCTTGAACGGGAGATCCAGTCCCCGCCCCAGCCCTCTTGGACCGCCTCTGCCGCCGCGATCTCATGGGCTGGATTGGCGAACCCGTTGATCAGGCAGATCGCCACCGCCTCGACCCCTTCCGCGCGGAATCTTTCGCCCGCTGCCCGTGCCTGATCGAGATCGAGCGGTTCGAGTTCGGCACCGTAGGTATCCAGACGCCCGCGCACCGGCAATCGCAGATGCCGGGGCACCAGGACTTCCGGATAGGGCGTCCGGTGATCCCATGGATTGGTGCGGATGCCGCGCCGGATCTCTAGGGAGTCCCGGAACCCTTCGGTGGTCAGCAGGCCGACCTTGGCGCCCTTGCGTTCCAGCAGGGTGTTGGTGGCAACGGTCGAGCCGTGGGCAAAAAAGCCGCACTGGCCCAGAAAATCTCCCTCCGACAGCCCGCAGGCCGCAGCCGCCTTGGCGACCGCGTTGAGCACGCCGCGCGCCGGGTCGTCCGGGACCGAGGGCACCTTGAACACTTCGAGCCGACCACCGGAATCGACGATCACCATATCGGTGAAGGTTCCGCCCACATCCACACCGATTCGCCAGGGTGCCTTCAGCGAAATTGGTGCTTTCCGCGACTCCATGATGCCCGCTCCCGTCAGTCTGGATGATCGGCTCATGGCATAGGACATGCCTGCCTTGGACGTGGTGTCGACTGCCAGCTAACTGCGCGGGACGCGGTTGGTCAATTCCAATGTTGCACTGCAGTGTGAGCGTGGTCTGCGCCGGGGCTTGTTAGGGGTTTTGATCGGGGAATGTTTCAATCCCGGTGTCAGAGATTCCTTGACGGAATTGGGATGGGATTGTGATGGCATTGGAGCGGGTGGAGAGAAGACATGCAGATCGTTGACGCGCAAATCCACGTCTGGGGGACCGGGCTGCCGAGCAATATGGCGCACTGGCAGGTGACTTCGTTCACCGCGGCGGAAGCCGTAGCCCTGATGGACGAGGCTGGTGTCGATGCGGCCGTGATCCATCCGCCGTCCTGGGATCCCGGCTCGACCCGGTTGGCAATGGACGCGGTCGCGACCTATCCCGGTCGCTTCGCCATCATAGGCGCCGTCGATCTTGGCCAGCCGGTCGTCGCTCGGGCGGCGATGGAGACCTGGCGGGAGCAACCCGGCATGTTGGGCCTGCGCTGCATGTTCCTGGAAGGGGAGGACCGTCGGCGTCTGCACGACGGCGAGCTGGACTGGTTTTGGGACACCGCCGAGCGGTTCGAACTCCCGGTAACGACACTCGCAACCGGATCGTTCGATGTGTTGGGCGCGGTCGCCGCCCGGCACCCCGGCTTGCGGCTGACCATCGACCATCTGGGCGGCAAAGGCGGGAACACCACGCTCAAGGATGCGGCCGCGATGACCCACATGCCGGATCTCCTGAAGCTCGCCAAACTGCCGAATGTCGCGGTCAAGGCGACCGGCGCGCCGGGCTATGCGAGCGAGGCCTATCCGTTTCCGGCCATGCACGTCTATCTCCGCCAGATCTTCGACGCCTTCGGCCCGGACCGGATGTTCTGGGGCACCGACATCTCAAAGATGCCGTGCTCCTGGCATCACTGCGTGACGCTGTTCACCGAGGAGCTGCCATGGCTGCGCGGGGAGGATCTTTCGCGGGTCATGGGCAGCGCGGTTCGGGCATGGTGGGGATGGCCACGCGGCTGACGTTTGGGGATCAGGCCTCCAGCAGGTCGTACATCGCCCCCAATGCGGTCACATACCCCCGCGCGCCGAGGCCCGCGATCACCGCCGTCGCGGCCTGCGACATGATCGAGTTCCGGTGCGCCGCGTCCCGCGCATGGATGTTCGAGATGTGCAGCTCAATGATCGGTCCGCCGTAGATCTTGAGTGCGTCCAGGATCGCGACCGAATAGAAGCTGTGACCGGCCGGATTTATGATCACGCCATCGGCCACGCCGCGGGCCGCTTGGAGCAGATCGACGATCTGCCCCTCATGGTTCGACTGATGAAATTCGATCGGCCCACGCGCGGCCGCCCGGCACCAGGCCTCGATCTGGGCGAGCGTGGTGTGGCCGTAGATCTCGGGCTCGCGGATTCCCAGCGTGTTCAGGTTGGGGCCGTTCAGAATATGAATGATCGGGTCGGACATTTGAGGTCTCCTGGGCTGACGGGGAAAGGCACCGGTCGTATGACGGGGCCGAGATCGCCCCTAGTCTATACGGTCGCCGATCAGTTGACCGCCGTCGAAATGCCGGGAGTTCAGCGCGCCCACGCGAAGCCGCTACATGGATTTCCGGGGGCCTGACGGGTCGCCT
>CALAHL010000946.1 GCA_937891725.1 uncultured Rhodospirillaceae bacterium
CGTCGGTATAGGTGCGGTCGGTCGCCATCTTCTCGACGATCTCTGCATAACGGTCCGGCGTTTCGGCAAGCGTCTCGGGGAGCCGTGCTTGCCGAAGAAGCCCGGCGGTCTGCCGTCCTCTGTAGAAGGCCCCCTCCAGCGTGACGACGGGCGCACCGGCCGCCAGCGCTGAGAAGGAGCTGTCACCGCCGGAAAAGTACCAACTGTCGAGCACCACGTCCGCGTGCCGGAGCCAGCCGAGGAATTCCACAAGCGGCATGCGCGGCAGGAATCGGACGCGGGCGTCCACATCGATCCCGGCGGAGACAAGTCGGGCACGGAACCTTTCTGTGACCGGCTTCATCCCCTGCGGGAGGTCGATGAAATACAGGGCTGCGGACGGGATTCGGTCCAGGATATCGCGGAACCCTGCATCCATATCCGGATGAATCTTGAACAGCGACTGGGCGCACAGCAGCACCGGGTGTGTGGAGTTCCGGTCCGGCAGCGGAAACGACTTCAGATCTGAGACTTCGCGAACATACCCCATGGGCCAGAACTCGGCCCGGATCACAGGTTCCGTGTAGTGGGCCTCGAAGCCTTCCGGCTCGAAGGTCGGACAGATGACGTAGCCGTCCAAGCGGCGGATTCCGGTCGTTACGGGATGTCCGGACAGGGCGATCTGACGCGTGGCTAAATCGGTATGGGCGAGCGCACCCGACAGCGGCTCCATCCCGATATCTGCGAAGATCAGGACATCCAGAGCGAGCTCGCGGATCTGCCGGACCGCACGGGGATAGTCGGCGGCAATCGGCACCACCGTCGCCCCCAGGCTTTCCAGATGGCGGCTGGCCGCGGCCGGGATCGAGGCCGCCGGCAGCGCCATGAGCTCGAGGTCCTCCCGGGCCGCCATCGCCCGTATCAGGCCCTGGGTGTAGCGCAGCACCGTATGGGCGTTGAAGAATGTGGAGAATATGCCGATCCGTTGGCGGCCACCCGATTTGTCTGTCCCTGCCCGCCGGTCCTGAAAGCCAGGCGTGGCTGCGTGCAGCACATCGTTGAAGCGTTCCATCAGGCGGCGGTCGTCCAGGCCGTGATAGGCCAGATAGAACGGAGCGCGTCCGACCTGACTGACGGGATCTTCCAATCGAAGGCCGCTATTCGCCACGCGGTCGAGGGCGTCGGCGAACCGCTCGCGCGCTTGGATGATTTGATCCCGGTTGGTCGGAATTGGCGGGAACATGAGCGCGGATTTCAGGTCTGAGAGCGGATCGTAACTTCCCCCCATGCGGACGGCCCGCTCGGCCAGCGGCCACGCTGTCTCGATATTTCCCAAGCGGCTGAGTACCTCCGCATGGGTGAGCGCCGCGCCGCGATCATCGGACAAATATCGACGCCTTCGGGCGACATGTTCGGCGGCCGGCAGATCGCCCTTTTGCTCCAGCCGCCCGCCCAGCCAGGACCAGGCGGCGGCGACGGTCGGGTCGCACAGAACCGTCATCCGGAAGGCCCGTTCGGCAGCCTCGCTCTGCCCATTCGCCAGCAGAACCTCCGCAAGGCCTTGGCGGTAGCTGATGTTCTCGGGCGCGGTCCGGGTCGCGTGCCGGACGTGCGCGAGAGCGTCCGCGACCCGCCCCGTTGCCCGATAGATCAGACCTAGCAGAAAATGCGCCGGCGCGTGGCTCGGGTCGGCCTTGACCACGTCGGTGTAGAACTCGACCGCCGTCGTCAGCTCGCCGCGCCGATGTGCGTCGGTGGCGGCCTTGAACAGTTTTCCGGTGCGGGAGGGGGTCATGCGCTTCGGAACTCGCCGTTTCCGGTGCCGCGGGCCCCGTCGTCCGGTCTAGCCCACGTGATCGGTTGAGCCATTGTGATGCCTTCGCTCAGTTGTGCAATTCGGGCGCGCCGTGCAAACTCCGAACTGATTATGGTCAAGCTCACCTTAGAGAGTGCACGATATGGTGTCATCCGATCCGACCCAGGCCGACGCCTCGCCAACGGGGCTCAAACTGAACCTTGGGTGCGGCAAGGTGATCCGTCCGGGCTGGGTCAATCATGACATCATGCCCGGTGACGGTGTCGATGTGATCTACGATCTTGAGACCTGCGGGATCGAGCCGTTTCCGCTGGCCGACGATACGGTGGATGAGATCCACGCCGCCCATCTGATCGAGCATATCGACCGGGTGCTGCCGTTCATGCAGGAGATGTGGCGGATCGCACGTAACGGCTGTGTCTTTGACCTGAGGTTGCCGTTCGGCGCTACCGACATGGCCTGGGCCGATCCGACTCATAAGCGTCCGTATTACATTCGAAGCTTCGATTATTTTCAGCAACCGTTCTATAATTTCGCCGATTACGGATATCGCGGGGACTGGGCGAATGACGAGGTGACGTTTCGGGTGCCGCGCTCGATCGCCGGCGCTGATGACGCGCCAACCCTGATGCAGCGCATCAACACCGAGCGGAATCTGGTGCTGGAGATGATCGTGAAGCTGGTCGCGGTGAAACCGATGCGCGCGACCGACCGGAAGCTGATGACCTTGCCGAAGGTGAACCTCAACGTCTTTTAACCTGCTTGGATCCGCCGACATGTCCGCCAAAGCCAGCCGTCTCCCCGCTCGTCTGAAAGCTCCCGGCATCGCCGTGGTGCCGAGTTGCTACGATGCTTTGGGCGCGAAACTGATTGAGCGGGCCGGTTTCGAGGTCGCGTTCATGAGTGGGTACGCCGTCTCCGCCACCCAACTCGGTCTGCCCGATGCAGGCCTGATCTCCTATGCGGAGATGGCGGATCAGGGTCGCCGGATCTGCGCGGCGACGTCCATTCCGATCATCGGAGACGGCGATACCGGCTTCGGCAATCCGGTGAACGTGAAGCGCACTGTCAGGGGATATCAAGGCGCCGGGTTCGCCTGCGTGATGATCGAGGATCAGGTCTCGCCCAAGCGCTGCGGCTATGCGAACGGCGTCGAGGTGGTCGGCCGCGCGGATGCCACCATGCGGCTGCGGGCGGCGCTGGACGCGCGCGACGAGATCCGGGCCACCGGTGGCGATGTTCTGATCATCGGGCGCACCGACAGCCGGGTGGCCGAGGGGCTCGACGAGGCCTTGTGGCGGGCGGAAGCGTTCGCCGATCTGGGCGCCGATATCGTCTATTTCGAGGGAGCGCAATCGGAGGCCGAGATGGAGGCGCTGCACAAGCGGATCTCGGTGCCGACCATGCTGGCCCAGGTCGAGCGGGCCGACCGCAAACTGATACCGCCGAAACAGGCAGAAGCGATCGGCTACAAGCTGGCCCTGTTCGGCCTGACGCTGCTGAACGCGAACATCCGTGCCATGCGCGACGCCTTGGCGCTGATGGCTGCGGGCGACCATCCGGGCCCGGACAGGCTGGTGCCGTTCGAGGAGCTCTACGACACCGTCGGTTTCAACGCGTACTACGCCGAAGAGGGCAAGTATGCCGTACCGGTCGACGAAGCCGCGGAGTAGCGGCGTGGCCGGTGAGGTGCTGGTGCGTAAGGCCGTCGCGGATGATCTGGCGCATCTTGTCGATCTCTATCGTCATCTGACCGCGACCGATCCGGCGGTCGGGCTCGACGAGGCGGAACAGGTCTTCGAAACCTTTCATCGCTATCCGGGCAGCGCGATCTTCGTGGCCGAAGTCGACGGCGTCCTGGCATCGAGTTGCGCGCTGATCGTGATCCCGAACCTGACGCGGGCCGGTGCGCCCTATGCTCTGATCGAGAACGTGGTCACCCACAGCGATCACCGTAAACGCGGCCATGCCCGCCGTGTGCTGGATGCCGCCGTCGACGCGGCCTGGGCGGCCGGCTGCTACAAGGCCATGCTGATGACCGGCTCCACCACTCCCGGCACCCACGCCTTCTATCGCGCAATTGGGTTCGAGCAGACCAAGACCGGTTATCAGAAGCGCCGCATCCCGGTGCGGGAGGAGTGATGCCTAAAACACCCGTCCGCTCGCGAGATCCGCTCCTTCGCGCAGGGTCCGGAGTTTGGCCCAGACCACGTCGGCGGTGATGCGGCCCATGCCGGCCGAAGTGTCAAAGCCGCAATCGGTGCCGGCCTGAATGCGGGACGGGTCGCCGACCATTTCCACGGCCTGCTGCAGCCGGTCCGCCACCACCTCCGGATGCTCGACGAAGACCGATTGGGTGTCGATCACGCCGGCGATCAGGGTTTGGTCCGGCTTCAGCCGATTGCCCCGGAACAGTTTGAGCTCATGGGCATGGCGCGGGTTGGCGAACGGCAGCACGAAGCTCCCCACCTCTGCCTCCAAGACTGCTGGAAGGATCGCTTCCAAAGCCACATCCTTGTCGTGCGGGCTTTCGTAGTTGCCCCAGCAGACATGCAATCGGATCCGGTCCTTCGGCAAACCGGAGATCGCCCTGTTGATCCGCGCGACCACCTGTTCGGTGAAGCGCACGAAATCTTCAATCGGACGGCCCGAGAACGAGACATGCCGCTCCAGGGCCAGGTCCGGCGCGTCGATCTGTAGCATCAGCCCAGCCTCGATTGCGGCCCGGTATTCGACCGAGAGCGCGTCGGCCAGCGCGTCCAGATAATCCGCGTCGCTGGGATAATGCGCGTTCTTCAGCGCGCGCTCGACAATGCCGGGGGAGGGAGCGGTCATGAAGGCATCGGCGAAGACCCCGCCCTGCTCGTCCATTGCCTCCTTGAACACCCGAAGCTCGGTCGCGTTGGCCTCGGGATTGGAATAACTGACCGGGCCGGTCGCCATCGGCGCACGGAAATTGCTGACCAATGTGGTATCGGCCATCAGAGCGGCGCGGGCGGCGGCGAACTCCGGATAGGCGTCCAGTTCATGCCCGCCCGGCCGCTCCCACTGTCCGCCGAAGCCTGACATGCGGCGTTGCACATAGAGAAAGAAGCTCTCCCGCAGCTGCTCTCCGTCGCTGGGGATGTCGATCCCGACCTCGGCCTGCTTGCGAACCACCTCTCGGGTCGCAAGCGCACCAAGGGCGGCAAGCCGGGCTTCGTCGATCGGCTTGCCGTCCACCCGCCAGGCATAAAGCTGCACCAGCGCGCGCGGCCGGGGCAGGGAACCTGTATGGGTGGTGAGGATGCGTCCGGTGGTCATTCCGGAACTGTGACCCCCAATCCCTTGGCCGTGTCGACGATATCCGTCCAACTTTGTCGTGCCAGCGGCAATCCGGTCTTCAGGCGTTCAGCCATGGTGTGGCGTTCCTTCTCACCGGGCACCAGGACTTCGCCGCCGGCCGCCGTCGGGCGGGAGGATTTGACGAACGCGGTGAAGTCCAGGATCTCTTCCGCCATCGAGCCGGCGCCGGAGACGTTCTGGCCGTCGAACCGAGACGCGTCGACATAAAATGAGAACATCCCATTGCAGAACCGGCGTTTCGGCTCTCCGATCTTGCCGTTGGTGCCGGACCCGCCGAGCGCGCCCGCCATCATCTCCATCAGGAAGTTCAAGCCCGAACCCTTATGGGCCCCGAATGCGGTCAAGGCACCCGGCCCATTGTTCGGATCGGGGTACTGCCCCTCCGGTACGTCGCCGTAAAGCGGGGCCGGGTCTCCGGTCAGTTTGCCGTCCGTGTCGATCAGAGCGTCGCCGGGCAGTGGCTTGCCGCCCTTCAAGGCGACAAGGGCCTTGCCCTCGGCGACGGTCGAGGTTGCGAGGTCCAGGATCACCGGGTCGCCCCCCGCAACCGGAATACCGGCGCTGAACGGCGAGGTGCCGAACCGGCGGTCGAGCCCGCCATAGGGTGCGACCAGAAGTGAGCCGCGCACGTTCACGAAATGGATCGAGACCACATTCGCGGCCGCACACCGCTCCGACCAATCGCCGATCCGGCCGAGATGGCCGGAGTTCCGCAGGGCCGTCACCGCGACTCCCTGCGCCTTGGCCTTGGCGATGCCGATGTCGACGGTCTGCTCGCCGATCGACTGTCCGAAGCCGTAGCGGCCGTCGACGATCGCGAACCCGGGCTGATCCAGCACCGTTTCGACGACCATGTTCGGCACCTGGACGCCGTCCCTTGCCCATTGGACATAACGCGGGATCCGGATCACCCCGTGGCTGTCGTGGCCGCGCAGATTGGCACCCGACAGCCGCGTGGCGATGTCGGTGGCTTCTTTCTCGGAGCTGCCGACCGCCGAGAAGATGGCGCGGGCCAGCGCAACCATCCGGTCATGCGGGACGAAGACGGTGTCGCCGCCCGGTTCGATCTCACTCATCACCCAACCCCTTACCGGTTGCCGCCGCCCTGATCGCGGAAGGCTTTGACGCCCCCGGCGACGGCCTGGCTGAAGATCCGGACATCGTTGGAATAGCTGGTGAAATCGAAGCCGCGCTTGATCGCCTTGGCCATATACGTCGGCTCCAGGCAATGGATGCCGCATTTCAGACCCTTGGCTTTGGTCTTCTCCAGGATATCGCCGATCGCCTTGTCCATTTCGGGATCGGTGTGGTCGAGTGCCGGGGGCTTGCCCATCGAGACCGCCAGATCGCCCGGGCCGACATAGATGCCGGTCAGGTGCGGGGTATCGAGGATGGCATCCAGATTCTTGACCGACTCGACGGTCTCGACCATCGCCAGGGTGATGACGCTGTCATTGGCCTGCGGGAAATAGTTCTCGTAGATCAGCCCGGCCCGGGTCGGCCCGGAGGAACGATAGCCACGCGGGGCGTACTGGCAGGCCCCGACAAAGGCCTTGGCGTCGGCGGCGGTGTTGATCATCGGGCAGATGATGCCCAGTGCGCCCGCATCCAGCAGCTTCATGATGATGCCCGGCTCGTTCCAAGGCACCCGCGCGACGGCGGTCTTGCCGTGACCGTGGATGGTCTGCAGCAGCAGCAGCGCATCGGGGTAATCGATCAGGCCGTGTTGAAGA
>CALAHL010000947.1 GCA_937891725.1 uncultured Rhodospirillaceae bacterium
GAAGGGCGATGGCGCAACCAGGGCCTGGATCTCGACCAGGACGGGACGGGTTCCTTCCATGCCTGCGAACACACACGCGCCAGACACATCATCTTGCCGGTCTGCCAGGAACAGGGCCGACGGGTTCCCGACCTCCATCAGACCCGCTTCGGTCATCTCGAACACCCCGATCTCGTCGGTTGGCCCGAACCGGTTCTTCACGCCGCGCAGGATGCGGAACTGGTGGCCGCGCTCTCCCTCAAAATACAATACCGTGTCGACCATGTGCTCAAGCACGCGGGGACCGGCGATCGTCCCTTCCTTCGTGCCGTGACCGACGAGCAAGACCGCGATTCCGGTCTTTTTGGCGACCCGGATCAGTTCCTGGGCGGAGGCACGCACCTGAGCTACGGTTCCGGGGGCGCTGTCGAGGGCATCCACATACATGGTCTGGATCGAATCGATCACCAGAACTTCCGGTGCGTCGGGGCCATCAAGGCTTGCCAGGATGTCCCGGATGCTGGTCGCGGCAGCGAGTTGGACGGGCGCCTGAGACACCCCCAGACGCTGGGCGCGCAGCCGGACCTGATCGATCGCCTCTTCGCCCGAGACATAGGCGCAGCGGGCGCTCTGGGCCAGACGGGCGACCACCTGGAGCAACAGGGTCGACTTGCCGATACCGGGATCGCCGCCAATCAAAGTGGCGGAGCCGGCAACCAGCCCCCCACCCAAGACCCGGTCGAACTCGCCGATATTGGCCATTTTCCGAGGCGTGTGCTTGGCAGCCCCATCCAGGCCCACGAATTCGATCCGCCGACCGCCGCCCGGCTTCATAGCCTTCGGCGCCGCATCCACAACCTCTTCGACCAGCGAATTCCAGGCGTTGCAGGAATCGCACTTGCCCGCCCATTTGGCATGAACGCCGCCGCATTCCTGACAGACATAGCGGGTGGAAGGTTTGGCCATCGTGCGGTGCAGTCCCTCGTGCTTTTGTGCCTCAGTGGTCGTGCGTCAGTGGTCTTGAATCGCCATCTTGATCGGGCCGTCGGCGCGTCCGTTGATGAACTGGTCCACATAGGGACTGCCACTGTTCTCCATGTCCGCGACCGAACCCTGCCAGATGATCTTGCCCTGATGGATCATCGCGATCCGGTCCGCGATCTTACGCGCGCTTGCCATGTCATGGGTGATCGAAAGCGCCGTCGCACCCAGTTCCCGAACGCAATTCACGATCAAATCGTTGATCACGTCGGCCATGATGGGGTCCAAACCTGTGGTCGGTTCATCAAAAAAAATGATCTCCGGCACCGTCGCGATCGCCCGGGCGAGCGCCACCCGTTTCTGCATGCCGCCCGAGAGTTCCGCCGGATGCAGGTCGATGACCTCTTCACCGAGACCGACCTGCAACAGCTTCTCCCGCGCGGCCTCCCGCGCATCCCGCCGGGGCATCCCCTGCGACTGGATTAGCCCGAAAGCCACATTCTCCCAAACCGGCAGGCTGTCGAACAGCGCGCCGCCCTGGAACAGCATGCCGAACTTGCGCATCGCGTCGGCGCGTTCTCCACGGGAGACGCCGACCATTTCGTCGCCATCGATCTTGATCGATCCCTGTTCGGGCTCCATCAGGCCGAGGACGCATTTCAGGGTCACCGATTTGCCGGTTCCGGACCCACCGATGATCACCAGGCTCTCACCTTCGGCAACCTCAAGGTCGACGCCGCGCAGCACATGTTTGCTGCCGAAGCTCTTGTGGACATTCTGAAGCGCGATCTTAGGGGTTCCTTTGGTCATAGAACGCTCCTCATCCTCCGCCCGAGAAAAACACTTCGGTCAGGAAATAGTTCGACACCAGTATCAGGATCGAAGCGGAGACCACGGCATTGGTGGTGGCGGCACCGACACCTTGGGCGCCGCGTCCGCTGTTGTAGCCGTGGTAGCAGCCCATCAGCGAGATGATGAAGCCGAACACCGCCGCCTTCACCAGTCCGGACACCACGTCCATGAGTTCAAGATACTCGACCGTGGATTGGATATAGTTGCTGGGATTGAACCCAAGTTTATAGGTGCTGACCACGTAACCGCCGAACACCCCGACGATGTCGCCGATCAGGACCAGGATCGGCAGGCTGATGGTCGCTGCGATCACCCGAGGGGCGATCAGGTATTTGAATGGGTTGGTCGACAGGGTGGTCAGGGCGTCGATCTGCTCCGTCACCCGCATGGTGCCGATCTCGGCCGCCATGGCCGCGCCAACCCGGCCCGCGACCATCAACCCGGCGAGAACCG